>NZ_OBDX01000044.1:0-40181 GCF_900215185.1 Pseudomonas sp. LAMO17WK12:I10
GAACACCTTCGGCGCTATTGCGACCGCTACCGGATGCAGCCGGTGATTCCCTTGCGCACCATGAAGCGCAAGCCAAAGCCCGGCCTGCCCAGGCTGTTCGATAGGCCCAAGTACCGGCAGCGCAACATCATTGAGCGCATGTTCGGTTGGCTGAAAGAGAATCGACGGATCGGTACGCGCTACGACAAGCTGGCGAAAAGTTTTGCGGCGATGGTCTCACTGGCTTGCACCATGCGGTGTTTGCGACATTACTTTTCGTACACTGCCTAGGGCCGGAAAGGGTCCGGCTCTCCGTGACATTGTTTCAAGCGAGTAACTACGTCTGGGGATGTCTTAGCGATGTCGATTTTAGCTGTGGCATCAAGGTAGATATCTATCTTGCTTCCCCATTTGGGAGTGATATCGATACATCTCTGAGCACCCTTTTCGGTTCCCCAAAAGAACACCATGAAAAACTCTGCGTTAGGGAAGATATGACCAGTGTCTACCGTGGCTTGGCCTGGAAGAATCCTCTCCCTATAAATTCGATGCTGCGTGTCCCATATTGAGCGCAGTTCCTCGGTCCCCTCTTTGGAGTAATGAACAATTACGCTGGGGGTCGCGGCGTACCAAAACGCCAAAGGAGCCAACAAGAGGAATAGAGCTATATAGCGAGTCTTAAATTTTTTTGCATGTGTGGACACGGACACCTTCTCCCCATTGTTCTGGTGCGACTGCAAGGACCTCGGCCATTATCATTTCTGCCGTGATTCCACCGTTAGGATGCTGACTAAATAGCTTGATGCCGATACTGATTGATATCCGATCCGGGGCGTCATCCCATGCGCGAAGCCCGTTAACGCCTTCTGAGCGCTGCGGCCCCTTCCGTTTCTGTTCCTCCTTTGGCGTTGACGCCATCTCCTGCAATTTCCTTAGCGAGTCCGAGGCAATCTGCTCAAGGCCCGCTCCATCGGACAGAACGCTTTCCGAAAGACCGCCTGCCCGCCCAACGTAGCCATAGTGGACGTTCGACCAGATATCATAGAAATAGTCGTACTTACCTTGCTTGCAGTAGTAATCACCGAACTTCGCGTAGATCTTTGGCTTGTGGTCCCATGATTGGTTTTGACCAACCCGCTCAGTCCATATGGCCATAGCGGCCGCTCCATTTGCAGCAGCAATAACTTGAGGGCTGGTTGCACCTGCTTGGGCGTACCACGGCAAGTCCATATATTTCCGTGTTTCTGCCACGGTGTCGTAACTGAGCAGTTTTTTCATCTTTATTACGGCTGGGTGATGAATGTTGCGATTCATTTCATCGGCAATGTAGCTCGCTACTTCTTCCATTCGGTCTGGGTCATTACAGACCTTTTCTTCTGGCTTCTCTTCAGGCGCCTTAGAGGCCTCATTGGGATCAACCAAGGCATTTGCAGCGCTAGCCTTCTCCATCAGCTTCGGGTCAGCCAACAAGGTTGCCATCTTTTCATCGTCCACCGAGCCATCCGGGCGAAACACGCCGAGTGCTGCGAAGTTGATGATGGCAGCCCCAGGAGCAGGCCCCATGACAAAGCCACCGAAGGTATCGCCCGATCCCGTAATGATTGTCCCGCCGTGGCTGGTAGGGCTCCCTAAGTGGGCCATGGGGCGACCATTCAGGATGATCGAAGGAAACCCTGTGGTAATGACCGCGCCACAGCCGCAAGTGTCACCGACTCGGGCTGCTCCCATGAAGTTGATGTTGATGTCACCAGAAGCGCAAGCAATAGGTGTCGTACCGTGACCGGGAAGCGGGCAAACATGTTTGTCGCCCAGGCGAGCAGAAGAAAGCATTGATCGTCCTTGTGTGTTGGCGGGTCCGTGAGGCTCTTTGTCGAGCTTCGCGAACCTAACAAGTGACGATGGGCAAGGCTTTAGGACGATTCTGAACTTGGATGAAGCCCGCTCTCATTGCGATCAGCTTTCGCGATTCCGTGCAGGCTATGAGTCGGCAAACACCATCTCCCGGCTCTGCCCCATCAGCAGGCCCTGATTCTGTTCGGTCACGCTGCGGATGTAATCCCACAACAGGGTGATCCGCTTGAGCTTGCGCAGGTCCTCGCGGCAGTACATCCAGAACTGCCGGGTGATGTCTATTTCCTCCGGCAGCACTGGCAGCAGGCGCGGGTCCTGGGCTGCCAGGAAGCACGGTAGGATCGCCAGCGAGCGTCCTTGCTGGGCCGCCACGTATTGGGCGATGACGCTGGTGCTGCGCAGGTTGGCGCTGGCGCCGGGCAGCACGTTGGCCAGGTACAGCAGCTCCGAGCTGAACGCCAGGTCGTCCACGTAGCTGATGAATTGATGCTCGCTCAAGTCCGCCGGGCGGCGGATCGGTGGGTGCTGGTCGAGGTATTCCTGGGTCGCATAGAGCCGCAGGCGGTAGTCGCAGAGCTTGCAGCAGACGTAGGGGCCATGCTCCGGGCGTTCCAGGGCGATGACGATATCGGCCTCGCGCTTGGACAGGCTGATGAAGTGCGGCAGCGGCAGGATATCCACCGAGATCGCCGGGTAGGCGTCGACGAAATGGCTCAGCTGCGGGGTGATGAAAAAGCTGCCGAAACCTTCGGTACAGCCCATGCGCACATGCCCGGACAGGGCCACGCCCGAGCCCGAGACCTGTTCGCAGGCCATGTGCAGGGTGCTCTCGATCGACTCGGCATAACCCAGCAGGCGCTGGCCCTCGGCGGTCAGGACAAAGCCGTTGGTCCGGGACTTTTCGAACAGCAGGGTGCCCAGCGCGCCCTCCAGCGAACCGATGCGCCGCGACACCGTGGTGTAGTCCACCGCCAGGCGCTTGGCCGCGCTGCTGGCCTTGCGGGTGCGCGCCACTTCGAGGAAAAACTTCAGGTCGTCCCAGTTCAGCGAGCCGAGGGAGGTGATGTTTTTTTGCATGATGGACCGGCTTTTATGTGCGTTCTTATTAGAAGTTTGCACATCTATACTCCAAAAACAGTCCGACAACCAACTCGCGACGCACGCCTCATTTCAAGGCGGTCCCACGCCTTGGCTCCCTGCATAAGAACCTCAAGAAGTCAGGAGACCCGTATGAACGCATCCCTCAAGTCCGACGGCACTACCTTGCAGCAGGTCAAACTGCTGATCGACGGCCAGTGGGTCGAGTCCCAGACCCGCGAATGGCACGACATCACCAACCCGGCCACCCAGCAGGTGCTGGCCAAGGTACCTTTCGCCACGGCGGATGAAGTCGACGCCGCCATCGACGCCGCGCATCGCGCCTTCCAGACCTGGAAACTGACCCCGATCGGCGCGCGGATGCGCATCATGCTCAAGCTGCAGGCGCTGATCCGCGAACACTCCAAGCGTATTGCCCAGGTGCTTAGCGCCGAACAGGGCAAGACCATCGCCGATGCCGAAGGCGACATTTTCCGCGGCCTGGAAGTGGTCGAGCATGCCTGCTCGATCGGCAGCCTGCAGATGGGCGAGTTCGCCGAGAACGTCGCCGGTGGCGTCGATACCTACACCCTGCGCCAGCCGATCGGTGTCTGCGCCGGGATCACCCCGTTCAACTTCCCGGCAATGATCCCGCTGTGGATGTTCCCGATGGCCATCGCCTGCGGCAACACCTTCGTCCTCAAGCCTTCGGAACAGGACCCGCTGTCGACCATGCTGCTGGTGGAGCTGGCGCTGGAAGCCGGCGTTCCGCCTGGCGTGCTCAACGTGGTGCATGGCGGCAAGGACGTGGTGGACAGGCTGTGCACCCATCCACATATCAAGGCGGTGTCGTTCGTCGGCTCCACCGCGGTGGGCACCCACGTCTACGACCTGGCGGGCAAACACGGCAAGCGCGTGCAGTCGATGATGGGCGCGAAGAACCACGCCGTGGTGCTGCCTGACGCCAACCGCGAACAGGCGCTCAATGCCCTGGTCGGTGCCGGGTTCGGCGCGGCCGGTCAGCGTTGCATGGCCACCTCGGTGGTGGTCCTGGTGGGCGCGGCGAAACAATGGCTGCCGGACCTCAAGGCGCTGGCGCAGAAGCTCAAGGTGAATGCCGGCAGCGAGCCGGGCACCGATGTCGGGCCGCTGATTTCCAAGCGCGCCAAGGAGCGGGTGCTGAGCCTGATCGAAAGCGGTATCAAGGAAGGCGCCAAGCTGGAACTGGACGGTCGCGACGTCAAGGTGCCGGGGTTCGAGCAGGGCAACTTCGTCGGCCCGACCCTGTTCTCCGGGGTGACCACCGACATGCAGATCTACACCCAGGAAATCTTCGGCCCGGTGCTGGTGGTGCTGGAAGTGGACACCCTCGACCAGGCCATTGCCCTGGTCAACAGCAACCCCTTCGGCAACGGCACCGGCCTGTTCACCCAGAGCGGCGCGGCGGCGCGCAAGTTCCAGACTGAAATCGATGTCGGCCAGGTCGGGATCAACATCCCGATCCCGGTGCCTGTACCGTTCTTCAGCTTCACCGGTTCCCGTGGTTCCAAACTGGGCGATCTGGGGCCCTATGGCAAACAAGTGGTGCAGTTCTATACCCAGACCAAGACCGTCACCAGTCGCTGGTTCGACGATGACAGCGTCAACGATGGCGTGAACACCACCATCCATTTGCGTTGAGGAGTCCGCTCATGAAAATCGCATTCATCGGTCTGGGCAACATGGGCGCACCCATGGCGCGCAACCTGCTCAAGGCCGGGCATCAGTTGAACCTGTTCGACCTGAACCAGGCCGTGCTCAAGGAACTGGCCGAACTGGGTGGCAGCATCAGTACCTCGCCGCGCGCCGCCGCCGCAGACAGCGAGCTGGTGATCACCATGCTGCCGGCCGCGCCCCATGTGCGCAGCGTCTGGCTGGGTGACGACGGGGTGCTGGCGGGTATCGCCCGTGGCACGCCGGCGGTGGATTGCAGCACCATCGACCCGCAGACCGCCCGCGACGTCGCCGCGGCAGCCGCCAAGCAAGGCGTGGCTGTGGCCGATGCGCCGGTATCCGGCGGTACCGGCGGCGCGGCGGCGGGCACCCTGACCTTCATGGTCGGCGCCAGCGCCGAACTGTTCGCCACCCTGCAGCCGGTGCTGGCGCAGATGGGCCGCAATATCGTGCACTGCGGTGAAGTGGGCACCGGGCAGATCGCCAAGATCTGCAACAACCTGCTGCTGGGCATCTCGATGATCGGCGTCAGCGAAGCCATGGCCCTGGGCGATGCCCTGGGGATCGACACCAAGGTGCTGGCGGGCATCATCAATAGCTCCACCGGGCGTTGCTGGAGTTCCGACACCTACAACCCCTGGCCCGGCGTGATCGAAACCGCGCCGGCCGCCCGTGGTTACACCGGTGGCTTCGGCGCCGAGCTGATGCTCAAGGACCTGGGCCTGGCCACCGAGGCCGCCCGCCAGGCGCACCAGCCGGTGGTGCTGGGCGCCGTGGCGCAGCAGCTATACCAGGCCATGAGCCAGCGCGGTGAAGGGGGCATGGACTTCTCGGCTATCGTCAACAGCTATCGCAAGCCCCAATAGGGGTTTTTCCGGGAGCCCGCGTCGGGCGGGCTCCCGGTTTTTTGCCATCTCTCTTACCTCAATGGACCTCGCTCCCCTGTAGCCGCTGGCACGGGCCGGGATCGAGTGCGCCGTGCTCGGCAATCGCGCTTGTGCAGAAAAATCACATCGGTTTATGACCGTTCTTTACGGTCGAATATCGTCCGTAATATTTGCAAAGCAGGCGATGAAGATTCGCAAGTAGCTTTATCGCGACAATGTATAAGACATGCTCTGGCAGTATCGGGATTGATAGCTAAGGTGACTTGTGTCGACAGCGTCTCTGTCGAATGACGACATGTCATGGATATGGCATGTATATGAGGTTTTATCAGGGAGATAGACCATGGCAGATGTCCTGAGATACGGAGACAAAGTTCATATCAAGAATGGTTACAATAATTGGGATGGCGGTTATCTCGATACTTGTAACCATGCCACCGCCCCGAACAGCCTTTACGGCGTAGTCACCGCAACCACTCCTCATCGCGGCCCGGGTACTGGCACCTGGATCATCGAGTCCGCGATAGGCAAGGCAGTAGGAACCGAGGTTGAAAGTTGCGATGTGATTCTGCTGTGGAACCTCTACAAGAACGAGGGTGGCTATCTGGACACCAATGGCCACGCGACAAAACCGTCGATCTACAACGTGGTCACGGCCCTCAAGGAATCGCGGCCGGCGGATACCCTGCACTGGCGAATTTTCGCCGATACCTCAGATCCCAAGGATTTCAAGGTGAGAGAGGGGGATGTCGTGCACTTCCTGAATGGCTACAACGATGTGCGCGGCGGTTTTTTGGACACCTGTGGGCATGCCAGTGGCGAGGGCGTCAAATATGCGGTATCGACGACCCCCTATCTGAATCGGGACGGCAATACCGGCTCATGGAAAATCTCGAAAGCCAACGATTAAGTGTCAGGTGCATCACCATCAAGCACTTTAATGTGCAAAAGGGGACGTTGAAATCGTCCCCTTTTTAGTCGTTGTATTAATAGACTTTCTAAAGTTTTAAATGCGGGTTGTCTGCTTGGTTTTTTTGTTTAAGCAAGCTTGCTGGAGGTTTAAATGGGCTGTCTGTATTCGCTGGAGTGAGATGGGTGAACTTCTGGTTGGCCAATATCATTAGGCCGGGAAGTGTATGGCGGGGCGTCTGTCTTATTGCTGTGACTTTATAAAAAGAGGCGCTCCTCAATGATATGAGCGCCTCTTGATGTTTCGCGGAAAGTTCTTCGCCGGGCCGATCAGACAGTTTGCAAAACTGCGGCCCGCATTTTCGGGCGTCAGGCGAACACGAAATACTTGCGCACGGTCTCCACCACTTCCCAGGTGCCTTTCATCCCCGGCTCGACCACGAAGATATCGCCGGCGCGCAGGTGGATCGGGTCCATGCCGTCCGGGGTGATCACGCAGTAGCCTTCCTGGAAATGGCAGTACTCCCATTTCACGTAGTCCACGCGCCATTTGCCGGGCGTGCAGATCCAGGTACCCATGATCTTGCTGCCGTCTTCGCTGGTGTAGGCGTTGAGGTTGACGGTGTGCGGGTCGCCTTCGAGCTTTTCCCATTTGCAGGCATCGAGAACCGGCAGCGGGTGGGTGTCGCGCAGAACGGTGATGGGGGCAGTCGCGGTCATGAGGACTCCGGGGTCTTGGCTGAGAACTGAAGTCGCACCCTATAGCGCCCGGCACCCGGCCAGTTGTCTGTACTCGACATCGGGGTGCCCAGAAACGCAGTACCCGCCCGTGAAGTGTTGCCGCGGTTTGCATTGAAATTTCCGAGCGTGAATCAGTGATTTCCTGGCAGTTCATGCGAAAGATTCCGCGGTCGCCGGAGCATTTCGCAAGAATCTTCACGGGCATCGCTCGTATGATTCAGGTCGAAATGGCCGAGAGCAGCGCTATGAGCACAACCCCAAGCTGGTGGGACATCAGCCCGCCCCTGAGTACCGCGACCCCGACCTGGCCCGGCGATACGCCGTTCCAGGAAGAGCGGGTGTGGCAATACGGGCCCGAATGCCCGGTGAACGTCGGGCGCATCACCCTGTCGCCGCACACCGGTGCCCATGTCGACGCGCCGCTGCACTACAGCGCCGATGGCGCGCCGATCGGCGAGGTGCCGCTGGATGTCTACCTCGGCCCGTGCCGGGTCGTGCATTGCCTGGGCTGCGGCCCGCTGGTGTTGCCCCGGCATTTGGAGGGGCACCTGGACAACCTGCCCGAGCGGGTGCTGCTGCGTACCTATCGACAGGCGCCGTTGAGCACCTGGGACCCGGATTTCAGCGCCGTGGCCAAGGAGACCGTCGAGCTGCTGGCCAGCCACGGCGTGCGCCTGATCGGCATCGACACCCCGTCCCTCGACCCGCAGCAATCGAAAACCATGGACGCCCATAACGCCGTGGCCCGCCATGGCCTGGCGATTCTCGAGGGCATCGTGCTCGATGAGGTGGCCGAAGGCGACTACGAACTGATCGCGCTGCCCCTGCGTTTCGCTCATCTGGATGCGAGCCCGGTGCGCGCCATCCTGCGGCCTTTGCCGCGATAATTCCTACAATAGTATTTACAACAACGAAGCTTCGACCCCGCGCGCCCTCGATCAAGGCCGGCGCCGGGTGATCGACCGGCCGCGACCTGACATGAGGAGCCCACGCGATGAGTCAATGTCCCTATTCGAACAACCCGCCGCCCGACAACTGGCATAACGCCGAGCTGAATTTTTCCGACTCCATGAGCTACGGCGACTACCTGGACCTGGGGCGCATCCTCAATGCCCAGCACCCCTTGTCGCCGGACCACAACGAAATGCTCTTCATCATCCAGCACCAGACTTCGGAGCTGTGGATGAAACTGATGCTGCACGAGCTCAAGGCGGCTCGCGAGCACGTGCATCAGGGGCAGCTGCCACCGGCGTTCAAGATGCTGGCGCGGGTGTCGCGGATCTTCGACCAGCTGGTGCACGCCTGGGCGGTGCTGGCGACCATGACCCCGTCCGAGTACAAGTCGATCCGCCCGTACCTGGGGCACTCGTCGGGTTTCCAGTCGTTCCAGTACCGCGAGATCGAGTTCATCCTCGGCAACAAGAGCGCGACCCTGCTGCGCCCCCATGCCCATCGTCCGGAACTGCTCAAGGAACTGGAGCTGGCAATCGCCACGCCGTCGCTGTACGACGAAGCCATAGGCCTGATGGCCAAGGCCGGGCTGGCCATCGACCCCGAGCGCCTGGCCCTGAACAGCCAGGCACCGACCCAGCATGACCCGTCGGTGGAAGCGGCCTGGCGCGAGGTCTACACCGACCCGTCGCGCTACTGGGATCTGTACCAGTTGGCGGAGAAATTCATCGACCTGGAAGACTCCTTCCGCCAGTGGCGCTTCCGCCATGTGACCACGGTGGAACGCATCATCGGCTTCCAGCCCGGCACCGGCGGCACCGAAGGCGTCGGTTACCTGCGCAAGATGCTCGACACCGTACTGTTCCCCGAGCTGTGGCGCGTACGTTCGACGCTGTAAGCGGCAAGCCAACAAAAAGGCCCGGCATTCATCGAATGCCGGGCCTTTTTGTTTATGCCGAGCTGTAGCCGCTGGCGCAGCCTGCGATCGGCTCCGCAGGCGCCGTAAAACCGGCCACTGCGGTGGGGCAGGCTGAACCCGGTCGCCTGTTTTGCGGCCGCTGCGCGCCCGATCGCAGCCTCGCCGGCTCGGCAGCGGCTACAAGGTTTCCTCGTGTTCTGTAGCCGCTGGCGCAGCCTGCGATCGGCTCCGCAGGCGCCGTAAACCGGCCACTGCGGTGGGACAGGCTGAACACGGTCGCCGGTTTTGCGGCCGCTGCGCGCCCGATCGCAGCCTCGCGGGCTCGGCAGCGGCTACCGGGGCAGGTGCTGCCGTTGTCAGGCCACCGCGCGAGCGCCGGACCTGGCCACGCGCAGGCGGTAGAACACCCAGATCAGCGCAACCCACACCGGGATGGCGTAGACCGACACCCGGATGCCGGGAATCATCAGCATCACGCTGACGATCATCAGCATGAAGGCCAGGCACAGGTAGTTGCTGAACGGAAACCAGAAGGTCTTGAACGACGGCACTATGCCTTGCTGGCCCATGGACTTGCGGAACTTCAGGTGGGTCAGGCTGATCAGCGCCCAGTTGATCATCAGGGACGCGACGACCAGCGCCATCAGCAGTTCCAGCGCTTCCTGCGGCGCCAGGTAGTTGACCACCACGCAGAGCAGGGTGATCAGCGCCGAGACGCCCAGGGCCAGCAATGGCACGCCCTGCTTGTTCAGCTTCATCATCGCCTTGGGCGCGTCGCCCTGTTCGGCCAGGCCGTAGAGCATGCGGCTGTTGCAGTACACGCCGCTGTTGTACACCGAGAGCGCCGCGGTCAGGACCACGAAGTTGAGGATGTGCGCCGCAGTGTCGCTGCCGATCAGGGCAAAGATCTGCACGAACGGGCTGCCGCTGTAGGAGTCGCCGGAAGCGTTGAGGGTCTGCAGCAACTGGTCCCAGGGGTACAGCGACAGCAGCACGGTGAGGGCGCCGACGTAGAAGATCAGCACCCGGTACACCACCTGGTTGATCGCCTTGGGGATTACCTTGCGTGGCTCGCTGGCCTCGGCGGCGGTGATGCCCACCAGTTCCAGGCCGCCGAAGGAGAACATGATGAAGGCCATGGCCATCAGCAGGCCGGTGCCGCCATTGGGGAAGAACCCGCCGTGGCTCCACAGGTTGCTCACCGCCGCCTGCGGGCCGCCGCTGCCGCTGGCCAGCATGTAGCAGCCCAGGGCGATCATGCCGATGATGGCCACCACCTTGATGATGGCGAACCAGAACTCGGCTTCGCCGAAGAACTTCACGTTCATCATGTTGATCAGGTTGACCAGTACGAAGAACACCGCCGCGCTGACCCAGGATGGGATTTCCGGCCACCAGAACTGCACGTACTTGCCCACGGCCGTGAGTTCGGCCATGCCCACCAGCACGTACAGCACCCAATAGTTCCAGCCGGCGAGAAAGCCGAAGTAACCGCCCCAGTATTTGTGTGCGAAGTGGCTGAAGGACCCGGCCACCGGTTCCTCGACGATCATTTCGCCGAGCTGGCGCATGATCAGGAAGGCGATGAACCCGGCTATCGCATAACCGAGGATCATCGAAGGGCCGGCGGACTTGAGCACGCCGGCGGAGCCCAGGAACAGTCCGGTGCCGATCGCCCCGCCCAGGGCAATCAGCTGGATATGGCGGTTCTTCAAGCCACGCTTGAGTTCGCCGGGTTTCAGGATCTCATCCACTAATCACGCTCTCTTCTCATTGTTATCGGATCTGTCCGTATTCGCGGCCAGATCGCGGCTGACGGCGGACGGATCAGATATTACTCTCGGTGAACTTCTCGTAATACAGCTGAACGCTCTCAAGTTGCTGATCTTGCAACCAGTTCTTGATCGACTCGACCATCGGTGGCGGTCCGCAGACGTACATGTCCACCGGAGCATCGCGCAGTTCGCTGCAGTCAAAATGCTCGGCGATATAACCGCGCTTGCCCGGCCAGTCCGCCGTCGGCTCGCTGATCACCGGAGTGTAGCGAAAGCCCGGCAGTTGGCCGGCATAGGCCTCGATACGCGCGGTTTCGCACAGGTCGGCGACGTTGCGCACCCCGTAGTACAGGTGCACCGGCTGGGTGCAGCCGTCGGCGACCAGTTGCTCGAGCATGGCCAGCAGCGCCGACAGCCCGGTGCCGCCGGCCACCAGCACCAGCGGCCGGACGATATGGCGCAGGTAGAAGGCGCCCAGCGGCGCCTCCAGCTCGATGCGGTCGCCGACCTGGCAGCGTTCGCGGAGGTAATTGCTCATCGCCCCGTCGGGCAGCAGGCGCAGGAGGAATTGCAGCTGCTGGCTGCCCGAACGGTTGGCGAACGAGTAGGAGCGCTTGCTCGACGTGCCGGGGACCGACAGCCGGGCGTATTGCCCCGGCAGGAAGTCCAGCGCCGCCTGACCCTCGTCGAGCTGCAGTTGCAGGATCGCCGTGCTGTCGGAGACCTGGCGCACTGCGCTGACTGTGGCGCCGAGCTGTGCGGGCCCCGCGGCGCTGCACAGGCTGGAATCGAAGTCGAAGTAGAAGGTGGCATCGGACTGCACCCGGGTCTGGCAACTGAGCATCTTGCGCTGCTCCAGGTCGGCGCTGGAGAGGGCTTCCTCGTCCACGTAGTCCTGGCTGTAGGTGCCCGATTCGCAGCGGCCCTGGCAGGTGCCGCAGACGCCCTCGCGACAGTCGAGGGGAATCTTGATGCCGTTGCGCAGGGCGGCGTCGAGCAGTATTTCGTTGGCGTTTACAGGGAAGAACAGCGTCTTGCCGTCGGCAAAGCTGAACGCGACCTTGTGGTTCATGCCCGGTCTCCGTCAGAGGTGGTAGAAATCGAGCACCGAGTTGATGGTGTCGTTGAGCAGCAGCACATGCTTGCGGGTGATCAGCCAGCTGTCACCGTGGGCCTTGAGGCTGTAGGTGGCATGGCCGAAGAACTGCTCGGCGGTGGCCAGGCGATAGAACAGCGTGTGCCAGTTCAGCCGTACTTGCAGGCTGCCATCAGCCTGCTCGGCGATTCGCACGTTGCTGATGTTGTGCAGGGTGCGCGGCATCGGAATGGTCGAGGCGGCCTTGCCGGTACGCAGGCGGAACACCCGGTCTTCCAGGCCCGAGCGGTTGGCGTAGTAGATCAGCGACATGCCGCGTTTGGGGTCGGTGGTGTAGACATGCTCGGAGTCCCACTGCGGCAGGTGGAACTCGCTCTGCGGGTCGAAGAGTTCGAGGTAGGCGTCCCAGTCCTGGGCGTCGCACAGCTCGGCCTTGCGGTAGAAAAACTGCTCGATACGGTATTGCAGTTGCGCACTCATATTCACACCTCACGCAGTTTCAGGGATTGCCGGGCCAGCCCGTCGAGGAGGAATCTCTGCCAGTTGCGGTGCTGGTTGACGTACAGCCCTTCGTGGGTGAATTCGGTGCCGGTCATGGCTGGCTGGATGCCGATGGCCTCGCTGTTGCGGGTCGGCCCGGTTGCCCAGCGGTGGCTGCCGCGGGAGATGTCGCTCCAGCGTTCCAGACGGCCCTGGAAACCGCGCTGGGCTTCGCGGAATTCCACCAGGTCGTCGGGGGTGCCCATGCCCGAGACGTTGAAGAAGTCCTCGAACTGGCGAATGCGGTTTTCCCGGTCGGCGTCGGACTCGCCCTTGACCCCGATGCACTGGCTGATGATCTCGGTCTTGTTCCAGGCCAGCGGGCGGATGATCCGCAGCTGCGAACTGATCTGGTCGAGGAAGAACAGGCTCGGGTAGACGTTGAGGTTGCGCAGGCGGTGCATCATCCATTCGGCTTTTTCCTGGCCGTACTCCTCCACCAGCCGCGGCATGATAGTGGCGTAGCCGGAGCGCACCGCGGGGTTGGGCATGTCGCTGAACAGCACGCTGTGGCCGTTGTTGAAGGCGAACCAGCCGTCGTCGGTGTTGGCGTCGCCGGCGCCGAGCTTGCTGTAGTCGAGGGTGGCGCTGGCGCCGCCGTTCTCGCTGTTGACCTGCTGGCGGTGCTGCACCGTGGCCACGTAGTTGTAGTGCACGGTGCTCACGTGATAACCGTCGAGGCCGTTCTCGTTCTGCAGTTTCCAGTTGCCGTCGTAGGTGTAGGCGGACTTGCCGGGCAGGACTTCCAGTTCACCGGTGGGCGACTGGGCGACCATCATGTCGAAGAACACCTTGGCGTCGCCGAGGAAGTCCTCCAGGGAGTTGTCGGCGTGGACGTCGAGGCTGATGAAGACGAAGCCCTTGTAGCTGTCGATGCGGGCCTTCTTCAGGCCGCGGGTGGCCTTGTCGAAGCCTTCGGGGTATTCCCCCGGCGCCTTGACCTTCACTAGGCGCCCGTCGCTCTTGTAGCACCAGGCATGGAACGGACAGGTGAAGGTGGACTGGTTGCCCTTGCCGAGCCGGGTCAGGGTGGTGCCGCGGTGCTGGCAGGCGTTGATCAGCGCGTTGAGCCGGCCTTCGCCGTCGCGGGTGATGATCATTGGCTGGCGCCCGGCGCGCATGGTGACGAAGTCGTGGTTGTTGGCCAGCTCGCTTTCGTGGCAGGCGTAGATCCAGTTCTTCTCGAAGATCAGTTCCATCTCCAGGTCGAACAGCTCGGGCTCGGTGAACATGTCCCGGGCGATGCGGAATACGCCGTCGTCCGGACGAAAATCCAGGCAGCCGTCGATGAAGCTTTTCCATTGTTCTGTGTTTCTTGCACCACTCATGAGTGAGTACCTTTCTTGTTCAGGCCAATCGGTGCATGCATTAGAGAGAGTGCGGGGCAGGGGTGGCTATCCGCTTAGTCGGCCAAGGCCATCCACAAAATTGCATGGCCACGTTCATCTGTAGCCGCTGCCGCAGGCTGCGATCGGCTCGGTCCGCGTTCGGGCGCAGCAGGCGCAAACCGGGTATCGCGGTGTTTCAGGAGGATCGCGGGCTCAGGTCTTGCGACGACTGCGTCGTCGATCGCAGCCTGCGGCAGCGGCTACGGGGGCGGCGTTCGGGTGTGGTGGAAATACCCAGGGCCTGGGTGGCAGGCGATCAACGGCTGCACCGCGATGTCGCGATGAGCTACTGTTTGGCGCAGTCTTGCGTGGGTTTTGCGCACCGGGTGGACGGGTTCTATCCACTTAGTCGGCGATTGCTATCCAGTCGGTTGGCAGTGCCGGGCGGTGGCGCAAAACTTGCTCTTGCAGGTCACTACTTCAAATCAGACGCGCCGTCAGAGCGCGCAAAAAAAATATTGCCGTGGGTGCGCCGTGATGAATAGCAAGGCTGATTCGCAGTTTCGCGATATTCGTATCGATCGCTACGACCTCGAGGGGGCGAGAAGCTGGATGTCCGGCATTTGCGGGCCGCATCGGCTCGAAACCAGCACCCCCGAGCGCATCCGCTTTCACCACAGCGCCAACGTGTTCAAGTCGCGGGCCACGACCCTGGGCACCATCGAATACGGCACCGACGTCACCATCGATATCGAAGACGCCGAGCGCTTCAGCAGCTACAGCCTGAGCCTGCCGCTGAGCGGCGATCAGGAACTGAGCAAGGACGGCCGGCTGCTGCGTTCCAACCGCGACCAGGGGGTGATCATCGCGCCCAATGAAAGCCAGATGCTGGCGATCTCCGGCGACTGCCGCAAAGTCCAGGTGGTGATTACCCGGGCGGCCATGAGCGAGGCCCTCGAAGCCTTGCTGCAACGCCCGCCGCAAGCGCCGCTGCGCTTCGAGGCGGTGATGGATGCGGTGGAGGGGGCGTCGGCGTCCTGGTGGCGCATGGCGCGCTATTTCATCGCCGAGCTGGAGCGCAGCAGCGAGCTGTACGAACAGCTGGCCTTCACCCGGGACCTGGAAAGCTCCTTGATCAAGGGCCTGATCCTGGCCCAGCCGAACAACTACTCGGCGCAGCTGCGCGAGGTGCTGGAGGTCAAGTTGCCCCACTACCTGGTCCGCGCCCGCCAGTACATTCACGCCAACGCCCGCGAACCGCTGGGCCTGGAAGACCTGGAAGCCGCCGCCGGGGTCTCGCGCTTCAAGCTGTTCGAGGCCTTCAAGAAGTATTTCGCCCTGTCGCCGATGGTCTACCTGAAGAAGTACCGGCTCAACGCGGTGCGCCAGGAGATCCTCGAACACGGCTCGGCGCGGACCATTTCCGAGATCGCCCTGGGCTGGGGCTTCAGCCATCTGGGGCGGTTCTCCGCCGAATACCGCAAGCTGTTCGGCGAGTCGCCCAGCGTCACCCTGCAGCGCCACGACGCGCGGCGCCTGGGTGGTTTCTAGGCAAGCCTACTTGCGCAGCACCAGGTCCAGCAGGCCGTCCTGTTCCTTGATTTTCTGCAGGACGATTTCCGAGCGGATGTCGGTGACCCCGGACGTGCGGTTCAGGTGATTGACGATGAAATCCGAGAAATGCTTGAGGTTGCGCGCCTGGACCCGCAGCACATAGTTGCTGGCGCCGGTGACCACATAGGCGGTCACCACTTCCGGCCACTGCTGGACCTTCTTGATAAAGGTCTCGTGCCAGTCCGCCACGTCCTGGCGCAGCGACACATGAACGATGGCCTCCAGCTCGATCCCCAAACGCTCCGCATTCAATACCGCGCGATAGCCGCTGATGATGCCTTCGCCCTCCAGCAGGCGCAGGCGACGCAGGCAGGCCGAGGGCGAGAGGGCGACTTTCTCCGCCAGCTCCTGGTTGCTGATACGACCGTCCTGTTGCAGGAAGTGCAGGATTCGCAGGTCTGTAGAGTCGAGAATCATGGTTGGCATTTATCCGCGTTTTTTTAAGTTGTAGTCGAATAATCTTCGAGACTGTGCCGCTCTCATAGCGCATTTTGCACGAAAATTCTCCAGGGCTTCGTTCATTATTTCTTCACCGCGCAGCCGCCGATGCCGCCCCTGGCATGGCGTGTGCCGCCGCATGCCTTAGTGAAAAACAGGACTTCCCATGACAACAAGAAACCACTGCCTAGCCCTCGACGCACAGGACCCGCTGGCACCGCTGCGCAACCAGTTCGCGCTGCCCGACGGGGTGATCTATCTCGACGGCAACTCCCTCGGCGCCCGCCCGGTCGCGGCCCTGCAACGGGCGCAACAGGTGATTGCCGAGGAATGGGGCAATGGCCTGATCCGCAGTTGGAACACTGCCGGCTGGCGCGACCTGTCGCAGCGCCTGGGCGACCGCCTGGCCAAACTGATCGGCGCCGATGCCAACGAAGTGGTGATCACCGACACCACCTCGATCAACCTGTTCAAGGTGCTCAGCGCCGCCTTGCGGGTGCAGGCGCTCAAGGCGCCGCAGCGGCGGGTGATCGTCAGCGAGAGCAGCAACTTTCCCAGCGACCTGTATATCGCCGAAGGCCTGACCGAGATGCTGCAGCAGGGTTATTCCCTGCGCCTGGTGGACAGCCCCGAGGAGTTGCCCCAGGCCATTGGCGAAGACACCGCGGTGGTCATGCTGACCCACGTCAACTACAAGACCGGCTACATGCACGACATGCAGGCGGTGACCGCGCTGACCCACGAATGCGGCGCGCTGAGCCTGTGGGACCTGGCCCACTCCGCCGGCGCGGTGCCGGTGGACCTGAAGCAGGCCGGCGCCGACTACGCCATCGGCTGCACCTACAAATACCTCAACGGCGGCCCGGGCTCGCAAGCCTTCGCCTGGGTCTCGCCGGCTGTCTGCGACCTGGTCAGGCAGCCGTTGGCCGGCTGGTTCGGCCATGCGCGGCAGTTCGACATGGACGTGCAATACCAGCCGAGCAGCGGCATCGCCCGCTACCTGTGCGGCACCCAGCCGATCACGTCGCTGGCCATGGTCGAGTGCGGCCTGGAGATCTTCGAGCAGACCGACATGGCCAGCCTGCGGCGCAAGTCCCTGGCCTTGACCGACCTGTTCATCGAACTGGTGGAACAGCGCTGCGCGGCCCATGGCCTGAAGCTGGTCACCCCGCGCGAACACGACAAGCGCGGCAGTCATGTCAGCTTCGAACACCCCGAAGGTTATGCGGTGATCCAGGCCCTGATCGCCCGGGGCGTGATCGGCGACTACCGCGAACCGCGGATCATGCGCTTCGGCTTCACGCCGCTGTACACCCGCTTCAGCGAAGTCTGGGACGCGGTGCAGATCCTCGGTGAAATCCTCGACCAGAAAACCTGGTCCCAAGCGCAGTTCCAGGTGCGCCACAGCGTCACCTGATACCCCAGGCCTCGTTGTCCTGCCGTGGCGATTTTTTCGGCGGCGGGGCTTCGGTCGCCTCCAATAAAGCGTTCTGAGAAAACATAATAATAAGGAACATGCAGAATGAAACCGCCCCTCTGGTCAGCCTTGCCGCTTGCCATCAGTACCTGTCTCGGCCAACTGGCGTACGCCGCCTCCGACCATGGATTCGTCGAAGACAGCAGCCTGACCCTGACTAACCGCAACTTCTATTTCTATCGCAACAACCTCAACAACCCCGGCGCCCAGAATTATCGGAACGAGTGGGCTCATGGGGTCCTGCTGGATTACCGATCCGGCTATACCCAGGGAACCGTGGGCTTCGGCATCGACGCCTTCGCGCAGGTGGGGATTAAACTCGACAGCGGCAAGGGACGTAGCGGTACGGGTTTGTTGCCACTCGACTCCGACGGTCGCGCCGAGGATGAATACTCCGAAGCGGGCGGTGCGCTCAAGATGCGAATCTCGAAAACCGAACTCAAATACGGCAACCTGACACCGCTCAACCCGGTGTTCGGCACGGGTAACGCGCGACTGTTCACCCAACAGGCTAACGGCTTTCAGCTGACCAGCAGCGAATTGAACGGTCTGCTGCTCGACGCCGGGCACTTCACTTCAGGCAACGACAGTGCATCGACCAATGACAACGGCGCCCTCAAAGCCTTGTATGCCGGCGTGGAAACCCGCAGCGTCGATTACCTGGGTGGCGTCTATAGCCTGAACGAGCAGTTAAGCGTCAGCCTGTACGGCTCGCAGTTCACCGATATCTGGCGGCAGTACTATGCCAATGCCAGCTACACCTACCCAGTCAGCGCAAGCCAGTCGCTGAACCTTGACTTCAATATCTACCGCACCAACGACACCGGCCAGAGCCTGGCCGGGAAGATCGACAATACCACCTGGTCGCTGGCCGGTTCCTACAAGGTCGGCGCACATCGCTTGACCCTGGCCTATCAACGCGTCGATGGCGATGAACCGTTCGATTATCTGGGGTTCGATCAGCAGCCGGGCACCTCGATTTTTCTCGCCAACTCAATACAGATCGTTGATTTCAACGCACCCAACGAACGTTCCTGGCAACTGCGATATGACTTGGACATGGCGCCTTTCGGTGTGCCGGGGCTGAGTTTCATGTCGCGGTATGTCAGCGGCGATCATATCGACGACAGCCACTATGACGGTGGCGTCAATGGCGCCTATGGCCGTTACGGTAGCGACGGAAAACGCTGGGAACGGGACATTGAAGCGCGCTACATCGTGCAGTCCGGCAAGGCCAAGGACCTGTCGCTGCGAGTGCGCCAGGGCTCGCTGCGTTCAACCAGCCAGGTGGCTCGAGCGGATACCACCGACAACAATGAAGTTCGACTCATTATCGAATATCCGCTGAGTATTTTCTGATCCATTCGCTGCCGCATATGACGGCCCCAGGCATCACCCCAACGATGTGCTCTCTTCAAGAAAGACAATATTCAGAGGACAGAAACATGAACGATAACACCGGCTTTGAAGCCATATCCAAGCGTGAGCATGGCCTCAGGCGCCAGCTCACGGCCGGGCAGATGAGCATGATCGCCATCGGCGGGGCGATCGGTACCGGCCTGTTCATGGGCAGTGCCTACGCCATCGGTTACGCCGGACCCAGCGTGCTGCTCAGCTACGCTATCGGCGCGGTCATCACCCTGCTGCTGATGGGCTGCCTGGCGGAAATGACCGTGGCCCATTCCACCTCCGGCTCCTTCGGCGCCTACGCCGAGTTCTACATCAGCCCGCTGGCCGGGTTCCTGGTGCGCTATGCCTATTGGGCGGCCATCGTGCTGGCGGTCGGCGCCGAGGTCACGGCCATCGCCATGTACATGAAGTACTGGTTCGCCCACGTGCCGGAATGGGTGTGGATCGTCTCGTTCTCCAGCGTGCTGATCCTGCTCAACGCCATCAGCGTGAAAACCTTCGGCAACTTCGAGTACTGGTTCTCCACCATCAAGATCGCCGCCATTGTCGGCTTCATCATCCTCGCGGTGTACGTGGTGTTTGGCTCCGGCAATGCCGACTACGGCCTGCACAATTACACCGCCCATGGCGGCTTTTTCCCCCACGGTGTGCAGGGCATGTGGATCGCGGTGATCGTTTCGATCTTCAGCTACCTGAGCGTGGAGATGATCGCGGTGGCCGCCGGCGAAGCCGAGGACCCGCAGCGGGCGGTGAAAAAGGCCTTTCGCGCGACCATGGTGCGGCTGGTGGTGTTCTACCTGCTGACCCTGGCGCTGATGCTGGCCATCGTGCCCTGGGTCCAGGCCGGCAAGGCGCAGAGCCCGTTCGTCACGGTGATGCAGACCATCGGCATTCCCGGTGCCACCGGGGTGATGAACTTCGTGATCCTGATCGCCGCGCTGTCGGCGATGAACAGCCAGCTGTACATCACCACGCGCATGATGTTCAGCCTGTCCCGCGGCGGTTATGCGCCCAAGTCGATGGGCGCCCTGAGTAAGAGCGGCATCCCGTTGAACGCCTTGCTGCTGTCCAGCTCGGGCATTGGCCTGGCGACCCTGATCAACGTGCTGTACCCGGAAAGCTCGTTCACCCTGATGATGGCGATCTCGATGTTCGGCGCGATCTTCACCTGGTTCATGATCTTTCTCACCCACTACTGCTTCCGCCGTTACCACCAGCGCCACGGCGAGCAGCCGCTGTCGTTCCGCATGCGCCTGTTCCCCTGGAGCACACTGCTGGGCCTGGTGCTGATGGGCGCGGTAATGATCACCACCTACTTCACCGAAGCCTTCAAGATGACCCTGGTGTTCGGCGTGCCGTTCCTGCTGATCCTGACGGCGGTCTACTTCGCCTGCTTCAGGAAACCCCGGGCCGCCGCCGAGCTGAACCCGTCCAAGGTCTGATAAAGCGCGGGTGAAAAACGCCTCGGCAGCCTCTAAAGGTTGCCGAGCCGGCAGTCGTGGCGGGCCTGTTCCAGGCTGGTTTCGAAATGCTCGAGCCGGGCGTGCAAGTGCTGCATGGCTTCGATCTGCCGGGTCAATTCCTGCCTCTTCTCGGCCAGGGCCTGGCGCGCCAGTTCCCAGGGAAAGGCCTCGCTCTGATGCTGGGCGAACAGGGCCTGCAATTCCTTGAGCTTGAAACCCAGTTGTTGGGCGCACTTGATAAACATCAGGCGCTCGACGCTGTCCTGGTCGTAGAGGCGGTAATTGCCCTGGCGTTGGGCCGGTGGCAGCAGGCCGATGGCCTCGTAATGGCGGATGCTTTTGACCGTGGTCCCGGACAACTGCGCGGCTTTGCCGATGTACATGAACATTTCCTTTGCTCAAGGCTGGGTAAAGGGCGCAAGCCTCGGCGCAAAGGCCAGTCGCGTCAATCGGCGCCGAGGGCGGCGGCCTGCTCCAGCCAGGCTTGCTGGCGCTTGGCGGTCGCGCCGAGGATCGGGCCGAAGGTCAGGGTCTTCAGCGGGCGGATGCCGCAGAACGCCAGGGTGGTCTTGCGCACCTGATGCAGCCCGGGCATGCGGTACACCCAACGGTAATACCAGGGTGGCGTGTCCATGGTCACCAGCAGGTGCGCGGTGCGGCCCTTGAGCCGCGGTTCGGGAAAGGCTTTGCCAGGGTGATATTTGAAGGCGAAACCGGGCAGCAGTACCCGGTCGAAAAAGCCCTTGAGCAGCGCCGGAACCCCACCCCACCAGACCGGATAGACCAGGGTCAGGTGTTCAGCCCAACGGATGTCGGCCTGGGCCTGGCGCAGGTCGGCCTCCAGTGGCTGCGCCTGGCGGTAACCCTCGTGCAGCACCGGGTCGAATGCCAGGCTGCCGAGCCGCAGTTGCCGCACCTCGTGGCCGGCCTGTTGCGCGGCGGCGACATAACGCTCGCTGAGAGCGCCGCAGAAGCTGGCGCTGGAGGGATGGCCGAGAATGACCAGAATGCGTTTGCCCATCGAGGCGCTCCTTGAACGACAAAATCCAAGGCTAAAGCCTGCCCCTGAGGGGAGGGTCAAGCGCCGCGCAAGGCCTCGAACAGAGCCTTGGCGTAGGGCGGCAGGGCGTTGAAGTCGCGGGCGCAGAGCAGCAGCTTGCGTTGCGCCCAGGCCTCCATCAGTGGCAGCACGTTGAGCGATGCATCCGGCCCCCGGCGTTCGACGGCGGCCCTGGGTACCACCGCCAGCCCGGCGCCCCGGGCGACCATGCGCATGACTCCGTCGAAGCCGTCGGCGCGGATGCGGATCGGCATCCGCAGCCCCAGGTGCAAGGCCTGTTCTTCCAGGTACACGGCCAGGGCGCTGTGGGCAGCGAGGCCGACATAGTCGTGGTGCAGGCTGTCGCTGAAACTCACCGCCCGGCCGTCCGCCAGCGGGTGGTGGGCGGGCAGGACCAGCACCAGCGGGTCGTCGCGAAACGCCAGGGTCTGCAGGTCCTGGGTGTCCACCGCGTCGGAGACTATCCCCAGGTCCGCCGCGCCCTGGCGCAGGGCGTGGGTGATGCGCAGGCTGGGCAGTTCCTGCAGGTCGATATCGAGGTTGGGGTGGGCGCAGAGAAAGTCCGCCAGCGGCTCCGGCAGGTATTCGGTGATTGCCGTGGTGTTGCACAACAGGCGCACCTGGCCTTTGACGCCCCGGGCGTATTCGGCCAGGTCCTGGCGCAGGTGCTCGGCCTGTTGCAGCAGGCCGCGCGCGTGCTGGGCCAGGGCCTTGCCGGCGGGCGTCGGACTCACGCCTCGGCGGCCGCGCTGCAGGAACTCGGTGCCCAGGGATGCCTCCATGGCGCGGATTCGTGCGCTGGCCGCGGCCAGGGACAAATGGCTGCGGCTAGCGCCGGCGGTGATATTGCCGGCGTCGAGGATGTTCAGGTACAGGCGCAGGTCGGTCAGGTCGAAGTGCATGAGGGTGTCCTTGATAGCGCCGCTGTGCGGCTATCGCCGCCGCTGAAAATCTAAAGCCTCTGGCCAGACAAGAGGCTGCCTCAGTATATGGCAGATTTTCAGCCCACCGCCGCGGGCGCAGGATAGCGCCATGAACACGTCCCTCGCGTTTTACCAGAATCTCGGTTTGCTCCTGTCCCTGCTGGTGATCGGCACCTTTGTCCTGGCCGGCATGATCAAGGGCGTGATCGGCCTCGGCCTGCCGACCATCGCCATGGGCCTGCTCGGCCTGGCTATGGCGCCGACGCAGGCTGCGGCCCTGTTGATCATCCCGGCGACCTTGACCAATGTCTGGCAGCTGGCATTCGGCGGGCATCTGTGGACGTTGCTCAAGCGCTTGTGGCCGCTGCTGCTGGCGATTTTTATCGGCACGGGCCTGGGCAGCCTATGGCTGGGCATCGACGGTGGACATTGGGTGGTGCGGGCGCTGGGGGCGGCGTTATTGCTCTATGCCCTGAGCGGGTTGCTGCTGCCGACCCTGCGGCTGCGACCACGCATGGAAAGCTGGCTGGGCCCGGCCTGTGGCCTGGTGACGGGCGTTATCACCTCGGCCACCGGGGTGTTCGTGATTCCGGCGGTGCCTTATCTGCAGGCGTTGGGGCTGCACAAGGACGAACTGGTGCAGGCCCTGGGGCTGTCGTTCACCGTCTCGACCCTGGCCCTGGCGGCCGGCCTGTACTGGCGCGGCGCCCTGGGCGGCGGCGAACTCAGCGCCTCACTGCTGGCGCTGATCCCGGCCCTGCTCGGCATGTGGCTGGGCCAGGCGCTGCGCCAGCGCATCAGCGCCGTGCTGTTCAAGAGAGTGTTTTTCAGCGGCCTGGGGTTGCTTGGTGCTCACCTGTTAATCAACGGCTAGCGGACGACGGGCTGAGCATGTCGATGCGGCGGATCTCGAAGTCGCGCTCCAGGTAATCCATGCGCTTGTCGAAGAACGCCTTCATGTGCGGCAGGTTGGAGTGCACGTCCAGGTGCGCCTGGGATTCCCAGATCTCATAGAAGATGAACAGGCTCGGGTCCTGCTGGTCGCGCAGCATGTGGTATTCGATGCAGCCGGGTTCGGCGCGGCTGGGTTCGACATAGGCGCGAAACAGCGCCTCGAAGGCCTCGGACATTTCCGGGCGGGTCTTGGCGTGGAGGATAAAACCGTGCTGTTCGGACATGCTGCGTTCCTGGGTAAAGGGAGTTTTAAAAATTCTACGACACGAATCCGCCGCCTATTCGTGCGTATTGGTCAAATGCTTTTTGCCTGGATCGCGCTTATTCATATCGTCTTTCAACGATATTCTCCGCCCCATCGTTTTTTAATCTTCTCGACCCGGCCCTGCGGCGCAGCGCCAAAGGGTTGTTCCTGATGAGGCTGGATCATGAAAAAAGTACTGTTGCTCAACGGTGGCAAGAAGTTCGCCCACTCCGACGGCCGCTACAACGCGACCCTGCATGAAGCCGCGGTGATGGTGCTGGACCGTGGCGGCGTGGACGTCAAAGTCACCCACATCGACGAGGGCTACGACATCCAGGAAGAAGTGGCCAAGTTCCTCTGGGCCGACGTGATCGTCTACCAGATGCCTGGCTGGTGGATGGGCGCGCCGTGGATCGTGAAAAAGTACATCGACGAAGTTTTCACCGAGGGCCACGGCAGCCTCTACGCCAGCGACGGCCGTACCCGTTCCGATGCCTCGCAGAAGTACGGCAGCGGTGGCCTGATCCACGACAAGCAGTACATGCTGTCGCTGACCTGGAACGCTCCGCAGCAAGCCTTCGACGACCCCACCGACTTCTTCGAAGCCAAGGGCGTGGACGCGGTGTACTTCCCGTTCCACAAGGCCAACCAGTTCCTCGGCATGCGCGGCCTGCCGACCTTCCTCTGCGTCGACGTGATGAAGCGTCCGAACATCGAGGCCGACGTGCAGCGCTACGAAGAACACCTCAAGGCGGTGTTCAACCTCCCCGCGTAAATCCGGCTACTATCGGTGGCGTCCTGCGCGCCTGATGCAGGATCTGTAGCCGCTGCCGCAGGCTGCGATAAGGTCCGCAGGACCTTCGAGGGCCCCAAGAGCGGCGCCCGCTTCGCGGTCGATCGCAGCCTGCGGCAGCGGCTACAGGCGCCCAACCGAGATAGAGGACTTACGTGAAAGCCAGATCCGACGAACTCCAGATCTTCGTCTGCGTCATCGAGTGCGGTTCGATTTCCGCGGCGGCCGAGCAGGTCGGGCAGACGCCGTCGGCGGTCAGCCGCACCCTGTCGCGCCTGGAAGCCAAGCTCGATACCACGCTGATCAACCGCACCACGCGGCGCATGGACCTGACCGAAGAGGGCAAGTATTTCTTCGAGCAGGCCAAGCTGATCCTCGACCAGATGGACGAACTCGAAGAGCGCCTGTCGTCCCGCCAGCAGACACCGTCCGGGCGCCTGCGCATCAACGCCGCCTCGCCGTTCATGCTGCATGCCATCGTGCCCTACATCGCCGAGTTCCGAAGCCTGTACCCGGACATCCAGCTGGAGCTCAACAGCAACGACCTGATCATCGACCTGCTGGAACAGAGCACCGATATCGCGATCCGCATCGGCACCCTGGCGGACTCGACCCTGCACGCGCGTTCGCTCGGTTGCAGCCCGCTGCACATCCTCGCCAGCCCCGACTACCTGAAGCGGCACGGCACACCCGCCAGCGTGGCCGAGCTGAGCGACCATACCCTGCTGGGCTTCACCCAGACCGAAACCCTCAACCACTGGCCGCTGCGCCATGTGCACGGCGACCGCTGGCCGATCCAGCCGGGTATCAGCGCCTCCAGCGGCGAGACGGTGCGCCATCTGGCGCTGGCAGGGCAGGGCATCGCCTGCCTGTCGCACTTCATGACCATCGACGACATCCGCGCCGGGCGCCTCACGCCGCTCCTCGCCCAGTTCAACAGCGGCTATCGCCAGCCGATCAACGCCGTGTACTACCGCAACTCGCAGCTGGCCCTGCGCATCCAGTGCTTCCTCGACTTTATCCAGGGCAAGCTGGCCGAGTACGCCAACCCGCTGTTCGAAGGCTGAGGCCTTTCTGCTGTAGGAACCGGTTCGCCTTGCACCGCCCGGGCAGGCGCCATCGCTGGCAAGCCGGCTCCTGCAGCGGTCAATCTCCGTGGGAAGACCGATCCCTGATTCGTGATCCCTGCGCAAGAGTGATTTGGGCCAAGCTGCCTGTTTCGGCAGGAGTCGCCCACCGATACTGGCGCCATCACTTACCCACCCAGGGAGTTTCTCCATGAATGTATTCGTCACCGGCGCCGCGGGTTTTATCGGCGGCTCCATCGCCACCGGCCTGGTCCAGGCCGGCCATCAAGTCACCGGCCTGGTGCGCAGCGCCGAACAGGCCGCCGAACTCAGCGCCCTGGGCATCAAGCCGGTGCTCGGCAGCCTGGACGACAGCGCCGTGCTGACCGAACAGGCCCGCGCCGCCGACGCGGTGATCAACGCGGCCAGCAGCGACCATCGTGGCGCGGTGGAAGTCCTGCTCGTGGCCCTCAAGGGCTCCAATAAAGTCTTCTTGCACACCAGCGGTTCGAGCATCGTCGGCGACGCTTCGGGCGGCAAGGTCAGCGACGTCGTCTATCAGGAAAACAACCTGCCAGCGCCCACCGTCGACAAGGCCGCGCGCGTGGCCATCGACAACCTGGTGCTGGCCGCGGCCAAGGACGGGGTGAACTCGGCGGTGCTCTGCAACACCCTGATCTACGGCCACAGCCTCGGCGTGAAACGCGACAGCGTGCAGCTGCCGCGGCTGCTCAAGCAGGCGCGCAACAGTGGCGTGGTGCGGCATGTCGGGCCGGGGCAGAACATCTGGTCCAACGTGCATATCGAAGACGTGGTGGCGCTGTACCTGTTGGCGCTGACCCGCAACATCCCGGGCACCTTCTACTTCGTCGAAAGCGGTGAAGCCTCGTTCATCGACATGACCATCGCCATGGCCCAGGCCCTGCACCTCGGCGCGCCGCAGGACTGGCCGCTGGCCCAGGCCGAAGCAGAATGGGGCTATGAAATGGCCAACTACGGCCTGGGTTCCAACAGCCGCGTGCGGGGCAAGAACGCCCGCGAACTGCTGGGCTGGGTACCGCGGCGCACCTCGGTGCTGGAGTGGATTCGCCACGAGATGGTCTGACCCGCTATCCCTGTAGCCGCTGCTGCAGGCTCGGGTCGCGTTCGGACGATCGACCGGTACGGTCGTGACGACCTCAAGCGCGGCACCGTAGCCATCGTCACTCCTCCCCTCGCCAGACGGCCGCTTCAAGCGGCCGTTTTTATTTGCCGATTGCTCCGCCCCCGATCTTGCCCCTATCGTTCGACCTGCCAAAAAACAATAAAAGGACGGACCTTATGCGCATTGTTCTGTTTAAGACCATGGCTCTGACAGCGGCCATCGCCGCCAGCTCGCCGACCTTCGCCGCGTTGCTGGAAGGTGGCGCGGTCGCCGCGCCGAACCAGTATGGCGCCGACGTCGCGGCGCAGATTCTCAAGAAGGGCGGCAACGCGGTGGATGCCGCGGTCGCCACCGCCTTCACCCTGGCGGTGACCTACCCCGAGGCCGGCAACATTGGCGGCGGCGGTTTCATGACCCTGTTCATCGACGGCAAAGCCTACTTCCTCGACTACCGCGAAACCGCGCCCAAGGCCGCGACCCGCGACATGTACCTGAATGACAAAGGCGAGGTCATCGAGAACCTCAGCCTGGTCGGCGCGCGCGCCGCCGGGGTGCCGGGCACGGTGATGGGCCTGTGGGAGGCGCACAAGAAGTTCGGCAAGTTGCCCTGGAGCGAGTTGATCACCCCGGCGGTGGGCTATGCGAAAAACGGTTTCAAGGTCGCCGACAAGCAGTACCAGTACCGCGAGGACGCGCTGAAACTGTTCAAGGACAGCACCAATTTCGGCGACTATTTCGGCAGCATGAAAGTCGGCGAAACCTTCCGCCAGCCGGAGCTGGCCGCGACCCTGGAACGTATCGCCGACCAGGGCGTCAAGGAGTTCTACGAGGGCAAGACCGCCGACCTGCTGGTGGCGCAGATGCAGGCCGACAAAGGCCTGATCACCAAGCAGGACCTGCAGGACTACAAGGTCGCCTGGCGTGAGCCGCTGCAGGTCAACTGGCGCGGCAATACCCTGTACACCGCGCCGCCGCCCAGCTCCGGCGGCGTCGCCCTGGCGCAACTGATGACCATCAAGGAAGAACGCACGGCGGACTTCAAGGGGGTCGAGCTGAACTCGGCCAAGTACATCCACCTGCTGGCGGAAATCGAAAAACGCGTGTTCGCCGACCGCGCCGATTACCTTGGCGACCCGGCGTTCTCCGAGGTGCCGGTCAAGCAGCTGACCGACCCGGCCTACCTGAAAAAACGCGCCGCCGAGATCAACCCGACGGCCATCTCGCCCACCGAAAAAGTCCGCCCGGGCCTGGAGCGGCACCAGACCACGCACTTCTCCATCGTCGATGCCGACGGCAACGCGGTGAGCAATACCTACACCCTCAACTGGGACTACGGCAGCGGCGTGGTGGTCAAGGGCGCGGGCTTCCTGCTCAACGATGAAATGGACGACTTCAGCGCCAAGCCCGGGGTGGCCAACGCCTTTGGCGTGGTCGGCGGCGACGCCAACGCCATCGCGCCGGGCAAGCGCATGCTGTCGTCCATGAGCCCGAGCCTGGTGACCCGCGACGGCAAGGTCACCCTGGTGCTGGGCACGCCGGGCGGGTCGCGGATCTTCACCTCGATCTTCCAGGTGTTGAACAACCTCTACGACTTCAACCTGTCGCTGGAAAAAGCCGTGGCCGCGCAGCGCGTGCATCACCAGCTGCTGCCCAAGGACACCATCTACTACGACGCCTACGCGCCGCTCACCGGCAAGGTCGCCGACGAGCTCAAAGCCATGGGCTACACCCTGGAAGACCAGGGTTGGGAGATGGGCGATATCCAGGCGATCCGGGTCACCGGCAGCCAACTGGAAACGGCCTCCGACCCGCGTGGGCGCGGCGTGGGCAAAGTCGTCAAATAACCTGTCCCTGTAGGAGCGAGCTTGCTCGCGATGGCGTCCTGCCTGACCCACCGCGTGGTCCTGATCGCGAGCAAGCTTCGCTCCTACAGAAAGCCATTCCTCCCCGTGGCCACTGGCTGCGGGGTTCTGCTCCTTGCGCTACAGCGGATGAAAATACCCCTCGCCAATTTTCATTATTCGCGACACGACTTGTCTGTCCGCGACAAAGCGTGTCTCTGTGCGAAAGTTACTTTCATGTGGTTTGAAAATCCGGTCACGAAATGATTTATGAGTTTCACAAGCATTCGACGTGACCCTTTTTCGAGGAGTACCGCATGACACCTGCATCGGGCTACTGGCTGCTGGGCTATGCCGCCATCGCCATCATCGCGCTGATCGTCCTGATCGCGCGTTACCGGATCAACCCGTTCATTGTCATCACCCTGGTCTCGGTGGGCCTGGCGCTGATGGCCGGGCTGCCGCCGTCCGGCGTGGTCGGGGCCTACGAGGCGGGTGTCGGCAAGACCCTCGGGCATATCGCCCTGGTGGTGGCGTTGGGCACCATGCTCGGCAAGATGATGGCCGAGTCCGGTGGCGCGGAGCAGGTGGCGCGGACCCTGATCGAGCGTTTCGGTGAGCGCAACGCGCATTGGGCGATGGTCTGCATCGCCTTCCTGGTGGGCCTGCCGCTGTTCTTCGAGGTCGGTTTCGTGTTGCTGGTGCCGATCGCCTTCACCGTGGCGAAGCGTGTCGGCGTGTCGATCCTGATGGTCGGCCTGCCGATGGTCGCCGGCCTGTCGGTGGTGCATGCCCTGGTGCCGCCGCACCCGGCGGCGATGCTGGCGGTGCAGGCCTACCAGGCGTCGGTGGGGCAGACCCTGCTGTACGCGATCCTGATCGGCATTCCCACGGCGATCATCGCCGGCCCCCTGTACGCCAAATTCATCGTGCCGCGCATCCAACTGCCGGCGGAAAACCCGCTGGCACGCCAGTTCATCGAGCGTGAGCCGCGCACCCGCCTGCCCAGTTTCTCGATCACCATGGCCACCATCCTGTTGCCGGTGGTGCTGATGCTGATCGGCGGCTGGGCCAACCTGATTTCCACCCCGGGCAGTGGCCTCAACCAGTTCCTGCTGTTTATCGGCAACTCGGTGATCGCCCTGTTACTGGCGACCCTGTTGAGCTTCTGGACCCTCGGCCTGGCCCAGGGCTTCAACCGCGAATCGATCCTCAGGTTCACCAACGAATGCCTGGCGCCGACTGGTGGGCGCCGGCGGCGGCCTCAACCGGATCCTGGTGGACGCCGGGGTCACCGACCAGATCGTCGGCCTGGCCCATGAATTCCAGCTGTCGCCGCTGCTGATGGGCTGGCTGTTCGCCGCGCTGATGCGCATCGCCACCGGCTCGGCCACCGTGGCCATGACCACCGCTTCGGGCGTGGTAGCGCCGGTGGCCATCGGCCTGGGGTATCCGCACCCGGAACTGCTGGTGCTGGCCACCGGCGCCGGCTCGGTGATCTTCTCCCACGTCAACGACGGCGGCTTTTGGCTGATCAAGGAATACTTCAATATGACCGTCACCCAGACCTTCAAGACCTGGACGGTGCTGGAGACCCTGATCTCGGTGGTCGCCTTCGCCCTGACCGTCGGTCTTGCCCAACTGCTTTGAGCCCAGGTGCCGTCCATGGACATCCTCTACCAGATCCGTTCCCGCCAGGATTCCTTCAGCGCCGGCGAAGGCCGCATCGCGCGCTTGATGCTCGATGACGTCGGTTTCGCCGCCTCGGCCAGCCTCGAACAGCTGGCGCAGCAGGCAGAAGTCAGCGCCGCCACCCTGTCGCGGTTTGCCCGCAGCGTGGGCTGTCGCGACTTGCGCGATCTGCGCCTGCAACTGGCCCAGGCCAGCGGCGTCGGCAGGCGCTTTCTCGACCCGGCGGACGCGCCGGAGCAGTCGGGTTTCTACCGACAGATCGTCGGCGATATCGAGTCGACCCTGCACCAGCACCTGGCGGGGTTCGACGAGTCGCGCTTTCGCGATGCGGTGCGCTTGCTGGGCAAGGCGCAGATGATTCACGCCTTCGGCATGGGCGGCTGTTCTACCTTGTGCAGCGACGAATTGCAGGTGCGCCTGGTGCGCCTCGGCTACCCCATCGCCGCCTGCCACGACCCGGTGATGATGCGGGTGACCGCCGCGGCCCTGGGCCCGCAACACGCGCTGATCGCCTGCTCCCTGACCGGCATCACCCCCGAATTGCTGGAGACCGTCGAACTGGCCCGCAGCTACGGTGCCAGCGTGCTCGCCATCACCCTGGCCGACTCGCCGCTGGCGGAACTGGCCGACGTGCTCCTGCCGCTGCAGAACGCCGAAACCTCCTTCATCTACAAACCCACGGCCGCGCGCTACGGCATGCTGCTGGCCATCGATGTGCTGGCCACCGAGCTGGCGCTGGCCCTGCCCGAAGACAACCAGGAACGCCTGCGCCGGATCAAACTGGCCCTGGACGATTACCGCGGCGGCGACGATTGCCTGCCGCTGGGAGACTGACATGCGCTACGACACCCTGATCCGCAACGCCCTGGTGATTGACGGCAGCGACCGCCCGGCTTACCCCGCCGATATCGCCCTGCTCGAGGGCCGCATCGCCCGCATCGGCGACCTGCAAGGCGCCCGCGCCAGCGAAGAAATCGACGCCGCCGGGCGGGTACTGTCCCCTGGTTTTATCGACGTGCACACCCACGACGACACCGTGGTGATCCGCCAGCCGCAGATGCTGCCCAAGCTCAGCCAGGGCGTGACCACGGTGATCGTCGGCAACTGCGGTATCAGTGCCTCGCCGGTGAGTCTGCGCGGCGAGCCACCGGACCCGATGAACCTGCTGGGCAACCAGGCGGCCTTCGTCTACCCGCGTTTTCGCGACTACCGCGCGGCGGTGGACGCCGCGCAGCCGGCGGTCAATGTGGCGGCGCTGATCGGCCACACGGCGCTGCGCAGCAACCACCTGGACGACCTGTATCGCACCGCCACGGCCGAGGAAATCGCCGCCATGCGCGAGCAGTTGCGGGCCAGCCTGGAAGACGGCGCCCTCGGCTTATCCACAGGCCTGGCCTACGCCAGCGCCTTCTCGGCCGAGACCGACGAGGTGCTGCAACTGGCTGCGGAACTGAGCGTCTTCGGCGCGGTGTACACCACCCACCTGCGCAGCGAATTCGAGCCGGTGCTGGAGGCCATGGACGAGGCGTTCCTGATCGGCCGCCAGGCCAAGGCGCCGGTGATCATTTCCCACCTCAAATGCGCGGGGGCGGGCAACTGGGGGCGCAGTCCGCAATTGCTGGCGTCCCTGGAGCTGGCGGCGAAAGACCATCTAGTGGGCTGCGACTGTTACCCCTACGCGGCCAGTTCCTCGACCCTCGACCTCAAGCAGGTCACCGATGCCTTTCGCATCACCATCACCTGGTCCACCCCGCACCCGGAACTGGGCGGCCACGACCTGATGGACATCGCCGCCGAGTGGGGCACGACTCTGCTGGAGGCCGCGCGGCGCCTGCAACCGGCCGGCGCGGTGTACTACGGCATGGACGAAGCCGATGTGCGGCGCATTCTTGCCCACCCGCTGTCGATGATCGGTTCCGACGGCCTGCCGGAAGACCCGTTCCCCCATCCACGGCTGTGGGGCGCCTTCCCACGGGTGCTCGGGCACTTCAGCCGCGACCTCGGCCTGTTCCCGCTGCACACTGCGGTGCACAAGATGACCGGGCTGTCGGCGGCGCGCTTCGGCCTCAAGCAGCGTGGCGAAATCCGCGAAGGGCACTGGGCCGACCTGGTGCTGTTCGACCCGGCGCGGGTCCGCGATGTCGCCGACTTCAAAAGCCCGCAACAGGCGGCTGAGGGTATCGATGGCGTGTGGGTCAACGGCGTGTGCAGCTATGCCGAAGGCCAGGCCAATGGCCGCCGGCAAGGGCGCTTCCTGGCACGGCAAGGGGATTTGCGCGAAGGGTTCAACGGCGGAAGGCGTGCGGCGTCGAATAGGTGAACGCCGTCACAGTGGTGGCCTGATGATATTAAAGAAAGCCTTGGCCTAGCCGAAGTGCTGACATCCACCTGCTATACCGTGGACATCTTTCATCAGGGAGTCGCGCAATGAGCTTTGGCAGAACCACCCCCATCCTGCGGATCTTCGACGAGGCCAAGGCGCGGGAGTTTTATATCGACTTCCTCGGCTTCACGCTCGACTGGCAGCACCGCTTCGAAGACAACTTCCCGCTGTATATGCAGGTGTCGCGCGGGGAGTGCGTGCTGCACCTGTCGGAGCATCATGGCGACAGCACGCCGGGCTCCGCGTTGCGCATCGAGACCGACGAGCTGGAAGCCTTCCAGCAGCAGTTGCTGGCCAAGGATTACCGCTTCGCCCACCCGCAGATCCAGGCCATGCCCTGGGGCAGCCAGGACCTGACGGTACTCGATCCGTTCGGCAATCGGCTGGTGTTTACCAACGCCATTTGCGTCTGAGCCAGCACCTCGCATCTTGCGCCTGGACCTTGTAGCCGCTGCCGAGCGCAGCGAGGCTGCGATCGACCCCGAAGGGGGCGCAAGATTCTTGAGACCGCTGAAGGCCTTCGGCCTTATCGCAGCCTGCGGCAGCGGCTACAGGGTCAGGGCGTTCGCTGGCTGTGGCGAAACTCTCCCGGGGTCATGCCGGTGCGGCTTTTGAAGGTCCGGTGAAAGGAGCGCTGTTCGGTAAAGCCCAGGTACTGGGAAATATCGTGAATCGCCAGATCGCTGTGCAGCAGGTAGTGCTCGGCGAGCTCCTGGCGCAGGTCATCGAGAATCTGCTGGTAGCCGGTGCCGGCCTGTTGCAGCTGGCGCTGCAGGGTGCGCACGGAGGTGGCCAGTTGTTTCGCCACCTGCTCCTTGCGCGGCAGGCCTTCCTTGAGCAGCTGGCGCAGGACGTTTTTCACCTGCTGCGGCAGCGGCGCATCGCTTAGCGAGGCCATCAGGCCCAGGGCATGTTCCTCCAGGGTCCGCAGCAACTGGGCGTCGGCCTGGCGCAGGGGCAACTGCATGTATTGCGCAGGCGCGATCAGCGCCGAATAGGCTTGGTCGAACAGCACCGGGCTGCCGAAAAATGCCTCGTACTGGGCCAGCTCGGCCCCCGCCGGCAGCGAATGCTCGAACCACACGGCGATGGGGCTCAACCGGGTATCGGCGATCCACTGTGCGTACAGCAGCCACGACGCCAGCACGTTCTCCACCATGTGCCGGCGCGAGGTGGGGCGCTGGTGGCGGCAGCTCCAGGTCAAGTGGATTTGCCCGTCGACCTGCTCGGCGCGGCTGACGCCCATGTCGCCCACCAGTTTCTCGAACGGCATGATCCGGTTCATCGCGTCGCCCAGGGTCGCGCAGTTCATGGTGATGTAGCCCAGCACGTTCCACGAGTTGGGCAGCACGAACCGCGCCGAGTTGAGCCCGAACAGCGGGTCTGCCGAATGCTCGCAGAAATAGTCCAGCAAACGCTCATGGACCTCGCCGGGCAGGCGCAGGCTGTTGTCGCTCAATTGCCCGGCCTGCAAGCCCGCGGCCGCCAGCGCAGGTTCGATGGCGATACCCAGCTGCTCGGCATAGCGCAGGTACTTGAGCAGCGGTGGGACCGAGGTGTAGCCGAGGCTGTGCATGGTGGGTTTCCTGGCGCCGGAACGTGGATGGACGCGCGCGGGAACCGAGTGGGAGGCTGTTCCAGCAGGCGTCGGCGCCCTGAAAGGTAATTTGAAAGCGGGACTAAAGTAAATGCTTCGGGCCCCTTGTCCCCGGCTGACCCAATTGGCTACTCGAACTGGCCTGATGCGACCGTGACACCCATGCGCCGCGAACTAGTATGGAGGCCTTGCAAACCAACACTTACAAGCACGACACAAGGGGCACAGGCATGCGACGCTGGAACGGCTGGGGCGAACAAAGCACGGTGGTCGAATTGCCCGCCCAGGGCGCAGGGTTTCTTGCGCAGCGTATCGGCACCGGGCGCCGGCTGGCGGATGCTTCGCTGGAAGCCGCGTTGGCCCGGGTGCCGCCGTCGCGGCTGAGGCCCCATGCGCTGTACAGCATCGAGGCCCCTGACCGGTTGCTGCATGCCCGCGGCCAGAGCCTGCCGGACTGGCTGGCCCTGCGCGAAGGCACGCTGGAGCGCTACCCGGACGGCGTGGCCTTTCCCGACAGCGCCGAGCAGGTTCGCCAGCTGCTGGCCCTGGCCGAACAGCAGGACCTGTGCCTGATCCCCTACGGCGGCGGCACCTCGGTGGCCGGCCACATCAACCCGCCCGTTTCGACGCGGCCGGTACTGACCGTGTCCATGGCGCGGATGAATCGCCTGCTGGAGCTGGACGAAAGCAGCCTGATCGCCACCTTCGGCCCCGGCGCCAGCGGCCCGCAGGTGGAAAGCCAGCTGCGCGCCCGCGGCTATACCCTGGGGCACTTCCCGCAGTCCTGGGAGCTGTCGACCCTGGGCGGCTGGGTCGCCAGCCGCTCCAGCGGCCAGCAGTCCCTGCGCTACGGGCGCATCGAGCAGTTGTTCGCCGGCGGCACCCTGGAAACCTTCGCCGGCCCCTTGCAGATTCCCGCATTCCCGGCGTCGGCCGCGGGGCCGGACCTGCGCGAGGTGGTGCTGGGCTGCGAGGGCCGCTTCGGGATCATTTCCACGGTCAAGGTGCGGGTCAGCGCGCTGGTCGACGACGAGCGCTTCTATGGCGTGTTCCTGCCGGACTGGCCCAAGGCGCTGCAGGCCATCCGCCAACTGGCCCAGGCCCGGGTGCCGCTGTCCATGCTGCGGCTGTCGAACGCGGTGGAAACCGAGACCCAGCTGGCCCTGGCCGGCCATCCGCGGCAGATCGCCTGGCTGGAGAAATACCTGAAGCTGCGCGGAGCGGGGCAGGGCAAGTGCCTGCTGACCTTCGGCGTGACCGGCAACCGCCAGCAGAACGCCCTGTCCCTGCGCCAGGCCAGGCAGCACCTGAAGGCCTTCGGCGGGGTGTTCACCGGCACCTTGCTGGGCAACAAGTGGGCGCATAACCGCTTTCGTTTTCCCTACCTGCGCGAGAGCCTCTGGCATGCCGGCTATGTGGTCGACACCCTGGAGACCGCCACCGACTGGAGCAATGTCGACAACCTGTTGCAGCGCATCGAGGACAGCCTGCGCGATTGCCTGGCGGCCGAAGGCGAACGGGTCCATGTCTTCACCCACCTGTCGCATGTCTACGGCGAAGGCTCGAGCATCTACACCAGCTACGTGTTCCGCCCGGCCGCGGATTACCCGGCCACCCTGGCCCGCTGGAAGGCGCTCAAGCATGCGGCGAGCCAGACCATCGTCGAGCACGGCGGCACCATCAGCCACCAGCACGGCGTGGGCAAGGACCACGCGCCCTACCTGGTGCACGAAAAAGGCGAACTGGCGATCGCCGCCCTGCGCAGCCTCAGCCGGCACTTCGACCCTGCCGGGCGTCTCAACCCCGGCACCCTGCTGGAGGAGTAAGGCCCATGAGCACGGACTGGAATGCCCAATGGCGCCAGGCACAGCTGCCGACCCTGGCGGGCCAGAGCTGGGACCTGATCGTGATCGGCGGCGGCATCAGCGGGGCCGGGATCCTGCGTGAGGCGGCGCGGCGCGGCTGGCGCTGCCTGCTGCTGGAGCAGCGCGACTTTGCCTGGGGCACTTCCAGCCGCTCCTCGAAAATGGTCCATGGCGGCCTGCGCTACATCGCCAAGGGCCAATGGCGCCTGACCCGCGATTCGGTGCGCGAACGCCAGCGCCTGCTCGACGAAGCGCCCGGGCTGGTGGAGCCCATGAGCTTTCTGATGCCGCACTATCGCGGGGTGTTTCCCGGGCCGCGGGTGTTCGGTGGCCTGCTGGCGGTGTACGACGCCCTGGCCGGGCGGCGTAACCATCGTTTCCACGACGTCGAGCAAATGCGTTACCTGGCGCCTGGCATCAAGGCCGAAGGCTTGCTGGGCGGCTCGTGTTTTCTCGATGCCCTGACCGACGATGCCCGGCTGGTGATGCGGGTGCTGGCCGAGGCGCGGGCCGATGGCGCCCAGGCGTTCAATGGCCTGCGCGTGCAGCAGGTGCTGCGCGAGCACGGGCGAGTGTGCGGGGTGTCGGTCGAGGATGTGGAAAGCGGCCAGTCGCTGACCCTGCGTTGCGCGGTGCTGGCGGTGGCGAGCGGGGCCTGGGCCGGGCGTTTCGCGCCGCCTGGCGAGAACCGCCACTTGCGGCCCCTGCGCGGCAGCCACCTGTTGCTGCCCGGCTGGCGCCTGCCGGTGGCCCAGGCATTCAGCTTCCTGCATGACAGCGATCGGCGCCCGGTGTTTGTGTTTCCCTGGGAAGGCGCCACCGTGGTCGGCACCACCGACCTCGATCACCGCGAAGACCTCGACCAGAGCGCGCGCATCAGTGCCGAGGAGCTGGCCTATCTACTGGCGGCCTGCGAGCAGCAGTTTCCCGAGGCGCGCATCGGCGCCGCCGATGTGCTGTCGACCTGGTCCGGGGTGCGCCCGGTGGTGGGCAGCGCCGACGCGGCGGGCAAGCCTTCCAATGAAACCCGCGAGCATGCGCTGTGGTGCGAGCCGGGCTGCGTGACGCTGGCCGGCGGCAAGCTGACCACCTTTCGTACCCAGGCCATCGAAGTGTTGCAGGCCTGTGCGGCGATGCTCGGGCGCCCTCTGGACGCTGCCGACGCGGCGGTGTTCGCGGCCGTGCCGGCGGTAGAGGTCGCGGGCTTGAGCAGTGGCCAGCTGCGCCGCCTGGCCGGGCGCCATGGGCGCGACCTGCCGCGACTGGCGCAATGGCTGGCGCAGCTGGGATGCGCTTGCGTCGGCAGTAGCGACACCTTGTGGGCCGAGCTGGCGTTTGCCGCCCAAAGCGAGATGGTCCTGCACCTGGACGACCTGCTGTTGCGCCGCACCCGCCTGGGCCTGTTGCTGGCCAACGGCGCGGCGGCCGAGCTGCCGGCGATCCGTGCCCTGTGCCAGCCCCTGCTCGGTTGGGACGACGCGCGCTGGGAGCAGGAACAACAGCGTTATCACGACCTGTGGCTGCGTTATCACAGCCTGCCCGAGGTCGCCTATTGAAGCCTAGCCAAGAGCCATCCATGAACAACGACAAGCCCTATCTGCTGGCGATCGACAATGGCACCCAGAGCGTGCGGGCTCTGTTGTTCGACCTGCAAGGCAACCTGCTGGGCAAGGGCAAGGTCGAGTTGCAGGCCTACTATTCCAGCCAGCCCGGCTGGGCCGAACAGGACCCCGATTACTACTGGCGCAAACTCGGCGAGGCCTGCCAGCAGTTGTGGCAGCAGACCGGCATCGATCGCCGGCAGATCCGCGGCGTGTCGCTGACGACCCAGCGCGGCACCCTGATCAACGTCGATGCCGACGGCAAGCCCTTGCGCCCGGCGATCCTCTGGCTCGACCAGCGCCAGAGCGAAGTCGAGGGCGACATCAAGGGGCCCTGGAGCTGGCTGTTCAAGCTGATCGGGGCCCAGACCACGGTGGATTACTTTCGCGCCCAGGCCGAGGTCAACTGGATCGCCCGGCACCAGCCCGAGGTCTGGGCGGCCACCGACAAGCTGTTGCTGCTGTCGGGCTTTCTCACCCATCGGCTGACCGGGAACTTTGTCGACTCGGTCGGCTGTTGCGTGGCCTTTTTGCCCTTCGACTACAAGCGCCTGCGCTGGGCCGCGCCCCGTGACTGGAAATGGCAGGCCCTGGCGGTGCGCCCCGAGCAGCTGCCGAGCCTGCGCAAGCCGGGCGAGGTCCTGGGGCATATCAGCGCCGCGGCCAGCCAGCTGACCGGGATTCCCGAAGGCCTGCCGCTGATTGCCGCGGGGGCCGACAAGGCCTGTGAAGTGCTGGGTTCCGGGGTGCAGGACAGCGGCACCGCCTGCCTGTCCTACGGCACCACGGCGACCATCACCACCACCCGGTCCCGCTACCGGGAAATCATCCCGCTGATCCCGCCTTACCCCTCGGCGATGCCCGACCATTACAACTGCGAAGTGATGATCTATCGCGGCTACTGGATGGTCAGCTGGTTCAAGCAGGAGTTCGGCCTGCGGGAAATGCAGCAGGCCCGCGAGCAGGGGCTGGAGCCGGAGGTGTTGTTCGATGCACTGGTCAACGCGGTGCCGCCCGGCTCCATGGGGCTGATGCTGCAACCTTACTGGTCGCCCGGTATCCGTGAGCCGGGCGTCGAGGCCAAGGGCGCGATGATCGGCTTTGGCGACGTGCACACCCGGGCGCATATCTACCGGGCGATTCTCGAGGGCCTGGCCTATGCCCTGCGCCAGGGCAAGGAACGCATCGAGCAGCGCACCCGCACCCCGATTACCTGCTTGCGGGTGGCCGGTGGCGGTTCCCAGAGCGATGCGGCCATGCAATTGACGGCGGACATTTTTGGCCTGCCCGCCGAGCGTCCGCATGTGTACGAAGCCTCCGGGCTCGGTGCGGCGATTGCCTGTGCGGTCGGGCTGGGCCTGTACCCGGATTTCCCCACGGCCATCGCCGGCATGACCCGCGTCGCCGAGGTCTTCCAGCCGCAACCCCAGGCGCAGCAGCTCTATCAACGGCTGTACCGCGAAGTGTATGTGCGCATGTACCACCAGCTCAGCCCGCTGTACCGCAGCATCCGCGAGATCACCGGTTACCCGGCCTGAACCCGGCTGCACGCCAGCGGTTGTCGCGCCCGGGTTTTGCCGGCGCGCGCCGAACCTGGTGTACGACACGCCGATCGCGGCGTCCGATGGTTTGCGCACGGCCGACGACATGCCGTCGGCGTTGCGCTTGCGCGGGGCCCGGTAAGGGCCGGCTTCGTCTTGCCTCGGGCTGGCTGGCGCGGCGGCGCAGGGTTCAAGACGCTGCACCGGGTGCCGATACGCAAGAGGCCGGCACGCTTGGGGGAGCGCGAAAGCTCCCCTGACCTTTTCAGGAACGGAGTCCAAAAAAATGAACACAGCCATTGCATGGCCGGAGGTTTTTCTCGGGGCGTTTGATGCGATCAGCGAGCGCATGGCGCAGGTGCTGGAGCTGAGCGATTGCCGGGAGCACTGGATTCAGGCCGAGCTCAGCCTGTATGCCTGGCAGCACGATTATCCGGATATCTGGACCAGCGGTAAGGCCGGAGGACGTACGAAAGTCGACCTGTACACGGAAGATCTCGACATGGCGGCCGAGGTGAAATGCCTGGGGGATGTGTCTTTTGCCAGGTGCCTGATGGGCAAGGGGATGGCCGAGACCCGATCCGTGTTGCGAGAGGATGGGGATGGGCGGCTCTGGTTTCCTCAAGTCGATCCGGGTGAGTCTCTGGTCTGGTCGGTGTTTGCCGATCTGCATCGGTTGCGACGGATGGAGGGGGTTCGGAATAAGTTTCTGGTTCTGGTGATTGCCAAGGATTATGTGGCGGAGACGGAGATGGGGGAGACGCTGCGGCGGCTTCGTTTGTCGCAAGAGGAGTGGTCGTTGGAGTTGAAGAATGCCACGGTGCGGATTTGGCGGATCGAGTAGTTCGGGCATCTGTAGGAGCGGCCGGTCGACGTTTGATTGGCCGCGATGGCGGTGGTTTCGCTGCTTGTTTTGGACGGGGTACATATCCGTTTCTGCGGTCACGGCGGCTTAGGGTTCCGCCCTTACGGCGGGTCACTTTTGGCAAACGCCCCAAAAGTAACCAAAAAGTCTTGCCCGGTATGACTCACCCACATAGGTAACAGAAAAGTTCAAGCACATAGGTAACAGTTTTTAACTGGCAGGGTCGATTCCGAGGAGCTGACCATGCCGTGGCGAGAGCTGAACCCTATGGACCTTAAAGTGATGTTCATTGCCGACTATCTGTCGAGACGCTTTAACTTCCGCGAACTGTGTGCGGCACACAGCATCAGTCGAAAAACGGGCTACAAATGGGTAGCCCGTTACAACGCAGAGGGTGTGCAGGGCTTGGATGAGCGCAGTCGCAGTCGGCATGCTCAGGCACA
>NZ_OBDX01000022.1:0-124378 GCF_900215185.1 Pseudomonas sp. LAMO17WK12:I10
ACCACCCAACGGGTTTTGCGATGCTGGACAACAGATGACGTGAACGGCAAACCGGCCTGACGAAGAACCTGTGCGGCTACACGGTTCAAAACCGTTCCCCTATTTAGGATCGTCAGGCGCGATTTTCATCGAGGCGCAGTACCGAGTCTGACGCCGGATAGATTGAGGCAAGCCAACCCACGCATCCATGAACAGTATTGCAGAAACGGGGGGTGACCATAGATGTAGCCGCTGCCGCAGCCTGCGATAGACCCGCAGGGTCTCCAGCACCCGCAAGCCCCCCGCGAGCGTGCCGCTCGATCGCAGCCTTCGGCAGCGGCTACAAGGTGGTTGAGGTACGGGTTAGTCGTTGAAGAAGGTCTGCGCCAGATCATCGATCAACTGGCGCTGAAAGGCCTGGAACCCCGGGTTCGGCTGTTGCAGTTGCACGAACTCCAGCATCGGGTCGCTCACCGCGGTCCTGATGCCGGCCAGCTCCTCGACCGTCGCCAGCCCGCAGAAGGGCACATAGGCCTCGGAATAACCGCCTTCATGCACCAGCACCAGGCGGCCCTGGCACAGGCGCTCGGCGGCCTCGCGCACCTGGCGGGTCATGGCGCGGAACGAGTCGCTGTGCAGCAGCATCCGCGCCAGCGGGTCGACCGCGTTGGCGTCGTAGCCGCAGGCAACGATGATCAACTCCGGTTCGAAGCGCTCCAGGGCCGGGATCACGATGCGTTGCAGGGCATGCAGGTAGGCGTCGTGACCGCTGCCGGGCAGCAGCGGGATATTGAGGTTGGCCCCCAGCCCGGCGCCGCGGCCACGGTCCTGTTCGCCGCTGTAGCCGGGCGGGAAGCAGCCGTCCTGGTGCAGGGAAAGGGTCAGCACGTCGCCGCGCTCCTCGAAGATCGACTGGGTGCCGTTGCCGTGGTGCACGTCCCAGTCGATCACCGCGACCTTGCCCAGGCCGCGCCTGGCCTTGGCCGCCTCGATGGCGATGGCGATATTGGCCAGGAAGCAGAAGCCCATGGCGCCGTCGGCCAGGCAATGGTGCCCCGGCGGACGCGACAGCGAGTAGGCGTTGTCGGCTTCGCCGCCGAGCACCGCGTCCACCGCGGCGATGGCCAGGCCGGCGGAGAGCCGGGCGATTTCGTAGCTGCCCGGGCCGATCGGCGCTTGCGGGCCGAGTTCGCCGCCACCGGCCTCGCTCAGGGCCCTGAAGCGTTGCAGGTACTCAGCGCTGTGTACCCGCAGCAAATCTTCCTCACTGGCAGCCGTGGCGCTGCGCACCTGCAGGTGGCGGGTGAGGCCGGAGACGTCCAGCAGGCTTTTCAGGCGGCGCTTGGTTTCCGGCGATTCGGCGTGCCCGGCCGCGGCGGGCGGTTGCACCCAGCCGCCCACCGGCAGCGTCAGCGCATGCAGCCCGGCGCTGTGCCAGAGGCTGAGTTCATCGAAGAAAAACGCGGTTTTACGGGTCATGGGCATATCCATCTATGGGGCGAAAATTTGTAGCCGCTGCCGCAGGCTGCGATCGACCGGAACGGTCGCTGCGATCTCCCGGGCGCCAGAGGTCCTCGGACCTATCGCAGCCTTCGGCAGCGGCTACAGGGGTTCAGGCGTTCAGGGGGCGCGCCGGCAGCCGAGGATCAGCGCCAGCGACAGCAGGGTCAGGCCGGCCCCGCCGATCAGCAGGGGCTGGAAGCCGCCGGTGCTTTCGATCAGCCGCCCGGCCAGCGCGGGGCCGATGGCCAGGCCGCCGCCGATCACCAGGTTGGAGGCGTTCATCAGCTTGCCGGAGCGGTCGAGGTCGGCCAGGCAGGCGAGGATCAGCGGCAGGATGAAGGTCCAGGTGAACTTGAAGACCAGGGCGGCGAGGGCGAAGCGCGCCAGGGGCGGCGCGCCCAGCAGCAACAGCACCGAGCCGGCCATCAGGCTGTAGCCGAACAGCAGCAACAGCAGGCGCGGCAGGCGATTGCCGATCAGCGAGGCGCAGCCGGCGCCGACGATACCCATGACCGTGGCGACGGCTAGCAGCTCGCCGCTGGCTTGCGCGGAAATGCCGGCCTTGGCGCTGATCGAACCGATAAAGGTCCAGACCCCGCTGAGGCTGATATAGAAGGTGAGGATGCCGAGAATGCCGCACAGGGCCTGCCACTTCGGCGCGGCGGCGGCCTGCCCCGCGGTTTTTTCCGGGGTCGGCGCGCCCTGGGGAAAGTAGCGCGCCAGGGGCAGGCACAGGCTCATCAGCAGCGCCAGCAGCAGGTAGCAGGCCGCCAGGCCGTAATGCTCGAACAGCCGCGGCAGAATGCTCAGGCCGACTGCCCCGACCACCAGTTGGCCCATGACCCACAGGCCGTAGGTCCGGCTGGGGTTGGCGGTGGAGGCGGCGCTGGACAGGCAGATGATCATCAGCGAACCGCCGGCCAGGGCACTGCAGAAACGCAGGGCCAGCAGCGCGCCATAACCCTGGGCCCAGATCGACAGCAGGTTGGTGACGATGAACAGCGCCCCGGCCAGTAGCGCCGCGCGGCGCCAGTCGACGCGTTTGAGCCACCAGAAGGCGGGCAGGGTGGCCAGGCTCATGGCCCCCAGTTCGGTGGAAAACAGGTCGCCGATCTGTGACGGGCTCAGTTGCCATTGGCTGGCCAGTTGCGCGGCCACCGCCGGGGCGGTCATGAGGATGGTCGGGGTGATGGCGGCGAACAGCACGATGGCCGCCAGCAAAGCCAGGGATGACGTGGTGTGCGGCTGCTCGCCGGTGAGCGCCTGGCTCTTGTCGATCATGGGGGTCGTCATGGTGGGTAGCTCCGGAAAAACGCTTCAGAACATGTGGACCAGGCGCAGCAAGGCGTCGGTGCCGTGGTAGCCGTTACGGGTGGCGACGTTTTGCGAAAGGCCGAACATCAGCTGGTTCTGCTGGTCCAGCCAGTGGCCGACCTCGAAGCCGACCTGGGTGTAGCGCTTGTGGGTGTCGTCGATGCGCTGGTCGTTGATCCGCAGCTCGCCACCGTCGGCGTGGATCAGCCGCAGGGCGCCATAGGTGCTGGCAGTGAAGTCGTAGGAGGCGAAGGCTTGCAGGCGGTACAGCGGGTCCTGCTTCAGGTCGCTGCCGAAGTAGTCGTCGTTCTTGGCGTAGAGCTGGGCTTCGAGGTTGGCTTCCAGCACCCACTTCTCGCCGATGCCCTGGGTGTAGTTGTAAACGAAGGTCGCGCCCCAGCGGTTGGCGCCCGGCGAGACATCCGGGTTGTCGCCGTGGTATTCGCCCACCGGCAGGGTGATCAGGGTCAGCAGGCCGCTGTAGGTTCGGCTGGCCGGGTCGTTGATGAAAAACAGGGTGCCGCCGACCTGCGGGTCGCCGAAGCCGCTTTCCCCGGTGTGGCGATTGGCGCCGGGCAGGCGCGCGTCGATATCGGCGAAAGGCACGATGAATTGCGGGGTGCACAGGGTGCCGCAGATATCGCTGAAGAACACCTGGCGATAGGCCAGGGCGTTGACCTTCAGCTCGGCCTTGCCGGTGCTGTCGGCAGGGCCGTGGAAGTCGTCGGCGCGGGTCGCCGGCAGGTACAGCACGCCAAGGCTGGTGCCCGAGGGCGCGCCGAAGAAGTCGCGGGCGTTAAGGTCGGCGGCGCTGGCGTCCAGGCTCAGCAGGGCGCTGGTGACGGCCAGGGCGGTGTGCTGCGCAAGCGTTCTGGTCATGGGCGTAACCTCTGTTCTTTGAGTTGTTGTGCGGCGAAGCGCTCGCCGGTACGCGGCAGTGGCTGGAAAAAGGGCAAAAGCAGCCCGTGGCCGTCAAAACGACAGCGCGAAAGTCAGTCAGCGAGGGAGATAAACGTCAGTCGGGTGGGGCGTGCAGCAGATGGGCGATGCGGGTCTTGTCCTTGACCCCGAGCTTGTTGTAGATGGCGCGGATGTGATGGCGCACGGTGTTCGGCGACAGGCCCAGCTCGCGGGCGATTTCCTTGTAGGTCTTGCCTTCGCCGAAGCCCAGGGCCACGTCGTTTTCCCGTGGGCTCAGCTGGGTCAGCAGCGTGCGGCCGCGGGCGGCGAGCAGGAACAGGTCGCCCACCGGCGAGGCCTCGCATTGCAGGTGCCGGCCTTCGTAACCGCCATCGGTCATGGGCACGGGCAGGCAGGGGCCGCTCCAGTCCGGCCACTCGCCGAGCAGCAGGTCGACGAAGCCGCGTTCGGCGCAGTGCAGGGTGCCGCGCTGGTCGCACACCGCCAGCGCCAGGTTGCGCGGGCTGGTGAGGGTTTCGCGCCTGGCCACCAGGGTGCGGATCTGGTTGGCCGACACCGCGGCCACCAGGTGCAGCATCAGGTTGTTCAGCAGCAGGCAGTCGTCGGCGTCGAAACGTTTGGCGCCGGGGGCGCGGTACAGCGCCAGGTGGTCGCTGAGGTGGGTCTGGGGGTCGATGTACACCACGCACAGCAGCTCGCCGATGCCATAGGTCGTGCCCAGCCAGTTCAGGCCGGGGCCGTTGGCCGGGTCGCGCATGTCGACGATCACCGCCCGGCCCGGGTGGGCATGGACCCGGCCGACGGTGACGTCGACGTGCTTGATCGATTGCCAGTCCGGCAGGTAGCTGGGGGGCAAGTGATGGAGGTAGGAGCTGTGCTCTTCCGGCAGGCCGTCGATCAACGCGGCGCGGCCCCACCAGGCGCTGTCGAAGGGCAGCAACTGGCCGATGCGGTTCAGCGCATGGCCATGGAAATGTTCGATGTCCTTGTGCTGCGCCAGGCGTTGCAACTCCAGGGTCAGCGAGCTGAAGGCTTGCAGCAGGCTGGCGTGAGCATGGTTATGACGGCTCATCGGGTGTTCCTCTGTGCGACGTTCTTATTGTTTTCGTCACGGAGTCAGTAGGGACCGGAACGTCCAGGGACGTGGGCAGGGCCTGGGCACGAGTATCGTCGGGTTGGCGGGGGATCGCTATCCTACAGATGCAGGATGAGGGGGGTGTTGGCGGGGCAATCGGCTTCTGTAGGAGCGTCGACCGGCCGCTCCTACAGAAGATCAGAAGATCAGAAGAACGGCCGATCAGGCCGCCTGGACGGCCCGCTGCAAACGATGGAAGCCGCGGCTGAAATACACCAGCGAGTCACCGTGTTCGCGCACGCAGATTTCATCCAGCTGCACCAGCATCACCGAATGGGTGCCGACTTCCTGCACCTCGGTGATGCGTCCCTGCAGGCTGGCCAGGGCGCCGTCGAGCACCGGCAGGGCGCCCTGGCCGTCGCGCCAGGGGTGCAGGCTGAAGCGCTGCTCCATCTCCACCCCGGTCATGCCGGCGAAGTGCCGGGCGACCTCTTCGTGTTCGCCGCAGAGCACGTTGACGCAGAGCTGGCCGTTGCGCTTGAACACCGGGTTCAGCGCGCTGTTGCGGTTGACGCAGACCATCAGGCTGGGCGGGCTGTCGGTGACCGAGCAGACCGCGGTGGCAGTGATGCCGCAGCGTCCGGCCGGGCCGTTGCTGGTGATGACGTTGACCGCCGCGGTCATGTGCGCCATGGCATCGCGAAAAGCCTGTTGCTTGGGATCGAGTTGAGTCATGACAGATTCCTCGGGTGAACCCGCGGGCGCCGGCAATCGGGGGCGCCCCGCGGGTCATTCAGGTCGGCGGCGCTTATTGGCGGATGCGGTCGAGCATGTTGATGTCGTCCGGATTGGTCAGGTGCGGCACCGTCCAGCCGTCGAGGTCGTAGTCGCCCAGGCATTGGTCCACCAGGTCGGTCATGGCTTTCATCGAACCGGTGGCCTGGGCATGGCGCAGGCACTGCATGCGGATTTCGTCCTGGCTGCCGGCGTAGTTGATTTCGTACAGCTCATGGCGGCCGCCGAACTCGGTGCCGATGGCATCCCACAGCAGCTTGAGGATCTTGATCCGCTCCTCGTGGCCCATGCCCGCCGAACCCCGGCAATAGGTGCTCAGGTACTGGTTGAGCATCGGGTCCTTGAGGTCGCGGGAGCCGGACGGCAGGTAGATCAGGCCGCTGGCCACCACCTGCTCGATGATCTTCTTGATGTCGGTGTAGGCCTGGGGCGCCAGTACCCGGTAGGCCTGCAAGGCCTGGGCGCTGGGCAGGAAGGCGCCATTGAGCCATTCGCTGGCGTTGCCGTGCATGGCGTCGGTCAGCGACCAGAACAGGTTGCGCCAGGCCACCACTTCGCCAACCTGCGCCTGCACCCCGCGAAACTCCAGGGAACCGGTGCACTGCAAGGCCTTGACCAGCAGCCCGGTGATGAAGTCGAGCTTGACCGCCAGCCGGGTGCAGCCCTGCATCGGGAACAGCCGGCCGAAACCGCCTTGCGGGAACCACTGCCGGCAGCGTTCGAAGTCGCGGTAGATCAGCACGTTTTCCCAGGGGATGAACACCTTGTCCATGATCAGGATCGCGTCGTTCTCGTCGAAGCGGCTGGACAGCGGGTAGTCGAACGGCGAGCCGGTCATGCCCGCCTGCAGTTCATAGGACGGGCGGCAGATCAGCTTCATGCCGCGGGTGTTCATCGGCGCGATGAACATCAGGGCGAAGTCGGTGTTGTCGCCCAACAGCTGCGCCGAACCCTGGCCGACGAAGTTGTAGTGGGTCAGGGCCGAGTTGGTGGCCACCACCTTGGCGCCGCTGACAATGATCCCGCCTTCGACTTCCTCGTCCACCGAGATGAACACGTCCTTGACCTGGTCCACCGGCTTGTCGCGGTCGATCGGCGGGTTGACGATGGCGTGGTTGAGGTACAGGCAGGCTTCCTGGATGCGCGTGTACCAGGTGCGGGCGTTGTCTGCGAACTTGCCATAGAACTCCGGGTTGGCGCCCAGGGCGCTGCCGAAGGCGGCCTTGTAGTCCGGGCTGCGGCCCATCCAGCCGTAGGTCAGGCGCGACCACTCGGCGATGGCGTCGCGCTGCTGGCGCAGGTCGTCGGCGCTTTTCGCCGAGCGGAAGAACTTGTGGGTGTAGCCGCCGTTGCCGGTGTCGGTGGCCCAGCACAGCTTGTCCTTGGTCTCGGGGTCGTGCAGGGCGTCGTAGAGGCGCGCCATGGAGGCGGCGGAGTTACGGAACGCCGGGTGGCGGGTCACATCCTTGACCCGGTCGCCATAAATGTAGATTTCGCGATCGTCGCGCAGGCTGGCCAGGTATTCGGCGCCGGTCAGCGGGCGGTTGGTCTCGGCACGGAAGTCTTCGGGTTTCATCATCCACTCCAGTCGTTGTTGTTATGAATTGCCATTGCGAGCTGGGGCCCATGATGGGCAGGACGGGACGGCGACTGAATGGCTTTTCCGGCGAATGAATTGCACTTTTCATGGGGTTGGTCATGGGGTTGGTCATGGAGTAGGTCACGGGGCCGGGCATGGACGCGGAACCGATCCGGCAAGGCCACCCGTTTCACCGTTGAAACACTTTCGCGGCGACGAAAAATATTTTCGCCGGGGCCTGCAAAAAACCTAAAGCCCGGCCGATATCGCTATTAGGCCCACAGACCAACTACAACAGTGGCGCCCACCTGTCAGGCCGCCAGCCGCCGCTGGTGACAGGGTTCAGTGCATGGATGCTCGCAGTCCTCAATATCCCGAGAGTCATCCTATGTCCCTACGTAATATGAATATCGCGCCTCGAGCTTTCCTCGGTTTTGCGTTCATCGCGTTGCTGGTCATCGCGCTGGGTGTGTTCGCTGTCAACCGCATGTCGATCATCCGACAGGCCTCCCTGGAAATGGAAAGCAACCAGCTGCCCAGCGTAGGGTTCCTCGGCAACGTCACCGAAAACGTGCTGCGCCTGCGGATTCTCTCGTTCCGGGTCCTGGTCAACCGCGAGCCGGCCGGCCTGCAGGAAGCGCAGACGCGCATCGGCGCGCTGGTGGACAAGCTCAAGCAGGCCCAGGCCAGCTACGCCGCCTTGCCGGCGGGAGAAGAGGAAGTGGCCCTGTACAAGACCTTCGCGGCCACCCTGGAAAAGTACCTGCAGGCGCAGAACGACATGCTGGAGCTGTCGCGACAGAACAAGCTTGAGGAGCTGCGCACCCTGATCAACACGCGGATCAAGGACGGCACCGACCAGATGGGCGAGCAACTGAACAAATTGGTGGCGATCAACAAGGCCGGGGCCACCCAGGCCTCGGATATGGCCGGTGAGCATTACCGCAGCGCCATCATCGGCATCATCGCGGTGGCGGTGGTCGCGGCCCTGCTCACGGTGGTGCTGGCCCTGCTGCTGACCCGCAGCATCGTCACCCCGTTGAACCGCGCGCTGCTGGCCGCGCAGACCATCGCCGCGGGCAACCTGACCCAGGCCATCGAGGTCGACGGCAAGGACGAGCCGGCCCGCCTGCTGGTGGCGCTGAACGAGATGCAGGGCAACCTGCGCAAGACCATCGAGCAGATCTCCGGTTCGGCCACCCAGCTGGCCTCGGCCTCGGAAGAACTCAGCGCGGTCACCGAGGAAGCCTCCCGTGGCTTACAGCAGCAGAATAACGAAATCGAACAGGCGGCCACCGCCGTCAACGAAATGACCGCCGCCGTGGAAGAGGTGGCGCGCAACGCCGTGTCGACCTCCGAAGCCTCGCACCAGTCGACCCAGGCCGCCCGCGAAGGCCGCGACCGGGTGGTGGAAACCGTCGACGCGATCCAGACCATGACCCACGACGTGCAGAGCACTTCGGTGATGATCGAAGGCCTGGCCACCCAGGGCCGCGACATCGGCAAGGTGCTCGACGTGATCCGCGCCATCGCCGAGCAGACCAACCTGCTGGCCCTCAACGCGGCCATCGAGGCGGCCCGCGCCGGCGAGGCCGGGCGCGGCTTCGCGGTGGTGGCCGACGAGGTGCGGGCGCTGGCTCATCGCACCGCGCAATCGACCCAGGAAATCGAAAAGATGGTCGCCGGCATCCAGAACGGCACGGGCGAGGCGGTGCAGTCGATGCAGCAAAGCAACCAACGCACCCAGAGCACCCTGGAAATGGCCCGCGCCGCCGGCGTGGCCCTGGAGCAGATCGCCGAATCGATCAACCTGATCAACGAGCGCAACCTGGTGATTGCCAGCGCCTCGGAAGAGCAGGCCCAGGTGTCCCGCGAGGTCGATCGCAACCTGGTGAATATCCGCGACCTGGCCACCCAGTCGGCCGCCGGGGCCAACCAGACCAGTGCCGCCAGCCACGAGCTGTCGCGCCTGGCGGTGGATTTGAATGCGATGGTGGCGCGCTTTGTGATTTGAGTTAGGGTTGTTGGAATGCGTGCCCAAGGAGAGCGAGATGCGCTATTCAGCCCTGACCCAACGGATCGCCGGCGAAGGTGCCGCGGCCTGGCAGATTCACTACCGCGCCCTGGAACTGCGCGAGGAGGGCGTCGATGTGCTGCTGCTGACCATCGGCGACCCGGATTTCGACACCCCGCGGCCGATCGTCCAGGCCGCCATCGATAGCCTGCTGGCGGGCGACACCCACTATTCGGAGGTGCGCGGCAATCGTTCGCTGCGCACCCGCATCGCCCACCGCCATGCCACCCGCAGCGGCCAGGCGGTGGACGCCGAGCACGTGGTGGTGTTGCCAGGGGCGCAATGCGCGGTGTTTTCCGTGGCCCAGTGCCTGCTCGACCCCGGCGACGAGGTGCTGGTCGCCGAGCCGATGTACGTCACCTACGAAGGGGTATTCGGTGCTTGCGGGGCCAAGGTGTTGCCGATTCCGGTGCGCCCGGAGAACGGCTTTCGCGTCGAGCCCTCCGCGGTCGCCGCGCGCATCACGCCCAAGACCCGCGCGCTGATGCTCAACAGCCCGAACAACCCCTCCGGCGCCAGCCTGTCCCGGGAAATCTGGCAGGCCCTGGCGCGCCTGTGCGTCGAGCATGACCTGTGGCTGATCTCCGACGAGGTCTACAGCGATCTGCTGTTCGACGGCGAACACATCAGCCCCGGCAGCCTGCCGGGCATGGCCGAACGCACGGCGACCATCAACAGCCTGTCCAAGTCCCATGCCATGACCGGCTGGCGGGTCGGTTGGGTGGTGGCGCCCCAGGCCCTGGCCGGGCACTTGAGCCATCTGGCGCTGTGCATGTTGTACGGGTTGCCGGACTTCGTGCAGAACGCCGCGGTAGTGGCGCTGGACGCCGACCTGCCGGAACTGGAACAGATGCGCGAGGAATATCGCCAGCGCCGCGACCTGGTGTGCGCGCAACTGAGCCAATGCCCGGGGTTGAAGCCGGTCAAGCCCGATGGCGGCATGTTCGTCATGGTCGATGTGCGGGAAACCGGCCTGGGCGCCCAGCAATTCGCCGAGCTGCTGCTGGAAGGGCACGGCGTCTCGGTACTCGCCGGCGAGGCCTTCGGCCCCAGCGCGGCGGGGCATATCCGTATCGGCCTGGTGGTGGATCAACAGCGTCTGGCGGACGCCTGCCAGCGGATCGTGCGTTGCACCCAGGACCTGCTCGAAGGCCGATCCTCAAAACGCCGCTGATCCTGTAGCCGCCGCAGGCTGCGATCGTCGAAACGTCGCTGTCCCTGTAGCCGCTGCCGCAGGCTGCGATCGACCGGAACGGTCGTGGCGATCTTCAAGACGCCGAGGTCCTGCGGACCTATCGCAGCCTGCGGCAGCGGCTACAGGGTGGATCGGACGGTCACAGCGTCACACCGCAGCCTTGCGGCGCTCCCAGGCCTGGGGGTTGACCAGGTTGGCCGGGCGCTGGCCGGCCAGGGCCGCCAGCAGGTTGTCGACCGCGCAGCGGGCCATGGCTTCGCGGGTCTCGAAGGTCGCCGAGCCGATATGCGGGGTGGCCACCACATTGTTCAGCTGCAACAGCGGCGAGTCGTGGCCCAGGGGTTCACGCTCGAACACATCCAGCCCGGCGGCGCGAATCCGCCGTTGCTGCAAGGCTTCGATCAGCGCCTGTTCGTCCACCACCTTGCCCCGGGAAATATTGATGAAGATGCTTTCCGGGCGCATCAGGGCGAACTCTTCGCGGCCGATCAGACCCTGGGTGTGCTCCGTCAGCGGCAGGGTCAGGCAGATGAAGTCGGCCTGTTGCAGCAGTTCCGGGAGGCTGCAGTAGCGGGCGCCGAAACGCTTCTCCACCGCCGGTTTCGGGCTGTTGCTGTGGTAGATCACCGGCATGCCGAAGCCGAAATGACCGCGCTGGGCCAGGGCTTCGCCGATCCGCCCCATGCCGATGATGCCCAGGGTCTTGCCGTGCACGTCGCTGCCGAAATGCAGCGGGCCGATATTGCGGTTCCACTGGCCGGCACGCACCAGGTTGGCCAGCTCCACCACGCGCCGGGCGCTGGCCAGGATCAGGGCGAAACCGGTGTCGGCGGTGGTTTCGGTGAGCACATCCGGGGTGTTGCTGAGCAGGATGTCGCGGCGGGTCAGGTAGTCGATGTCGTAGTTGTCGACGCCCACCGACACGCTGGCCACCGCTTCCAGGCGTGGCGCCAGGTCCAGCAGTTCTGCATCCAGGCGCAGGCTGGCGCCGAGCAGGCCCTGGGCGGCGGGCAGGGCGCCGCGCAGCTTGGCCAGGCCCTGGGCACTGAGGTCTTCGATCAGAGTCACCTGGGCCTGCTCATGCAGGCGGGCCATCAGCGGCGGCGAGAGTTTCTTGTACAGCACGACCTGTTTTTTCATGGGGTTCACCTTGTTCGATTCAGGAATGCGCCAGGCGGCGACGTGCCGGCAGCGCGCTGCGCTGGCGGTCGCTGGCGCCCGGGTTGAGAAAGAGGGTCAGCAGCACCGACAGCAGCAGCGCGCCGCTCATCAGCAGGTAGGAGGCGCCGGGCGAGCCGGTGGCGCTGTTCAGGTAGCCCACCAGATAGGAGCCGCCGAACGAGCCCAGGGCGCCCATGCTGTTGATCAGCGCCATGGCGCCGCCGGCGACGTTGGCCGGGAGGATCTCCGGGACGATGGCGAAGAACGGACCGTAAGGCGCGTACATGCAGGCGCCGGCGATCACCAGCAGGCTGTAGGACCACCAGAAGTGCTCGGCGCCCAGCAGGTAGGAGCCGTAGAAGGCGAAGGAGGCGATCAGCAGCGGCGGCCAGACGAAACGCTTGCGCTTCTGGATCCGGTCCGAGCCCCAGGACACCCCGAGCATGGCGATCACCGCGGCCAGGTAAGGCAGCGCCGACAGCCAGCCGGCCTCGACCATGTCCATCTGCGCACCATGCTTGAGGATCGACGGCAGCCACAGGACGAAGCCGTAGACACCGATGCTCCAGCAGAAGAACTGCAGGGCGAGGATGATCACCTTGGGCGAGCGGAAGGCTTCGGCGTAGTTCTTCACCGCCTTGATGCCCACCTGTTCGGCGGCCAGGGCGCTTTCCAGGTCGTGTTTTTCCTGGTCGCTGAGCCACTTCGCCGCGCTTGGGCGGTCATCGGCCAGGCGCCACCAGATAAAGGCCCAGAGCACCGCCGGCAGGCCTTCGATGATGAACATCCAGCGCCAGCTGAAATGCTCCACCAGGTACCCCGAGACCACCGACATCCAGAGCATGGTCACCGGGTTGCCGAGGATCAGGAAGGTGTTGGCCCGCGAGCGTTCGGCCCGGGTGAACCAATGGCACAGGTAGACCAGCATCGCCGGCATCACCGCGGCCTCGACTACGCCGAGCATGAAGCGGATGGCGATCAGCCAATAGGCGTTGGACACCACGCCGGTGAGGGTGGCCAGGCCGCCCCAGAGGATCAAGCTGACGAAGATCAGCTTCTTGACGCTGTGTTTTTGCGCGTAGATCGCCCCCGGTACCTGGAAGAAAAAGTAACCGAGGAAGAACAAGGCGCCGAGCAGGGACGACAGGCCCGGGGTGATCATCAGGTCGGCGGCCATCCCGGAGGCGGCGGCGAACCCATAGTTGGCGCGGTCCAGGTACGCCAGGCTGTAGGTGATGAACACGATGGGCATGATGTACCACCAGCGGCGGGTGGCGAGTTTCAGCGTTTGCATAAGGGTGCTCCTGAGCTTGTTGTTTTTGTCGCAACAGGTAACGCGTTGGTTCAGTCGGGTTGAGGTGTCTTCACGGTTTTGTCGCTATAGGGCTTGTACGGTTTCCGTTGCCGTGGGCCGGCTGGCGAGCGCTTGCGCGGCGGCCACGGGCAGTTCATCGCGGCTCGGCAGACCTTCCATGTCGCCGCGGCTCTGCACCGCGCGGCTGCCGATCCAGTTGGCGCGCTGCACGGCCTCGGCGACGCTGTGGTTCTCCAGCAGGGCGCTGATCAGGCCGACGGCGAAACCGTCGCCGGCGCCCACGGTGTCGACCACCTGGGTCACCGGCACGGCTTCGACGAAACCTTCGTGCAACGGGGTGCGGTAGTAGGCGCCATGGGCACCGAGCTTGATCGCCACGACTTCGACGCCCTGGTCCAGGTAAAACGCGGCGATATCGGCCGGGTCTTCATAGCCGGTCAGCAGGCGGCCTTCGCTCAGGCCCGGCAGCACCCAATGGGCGAGCACGGCCAGGCGGTTGATTTCCTCGATCATTAGTTGTTCGCTGCCCCACAGGCCGGGTCGCAGGTTGGGGTCGAAGGACACGCTGCGGCCGGCCGCGCGCATCTTGCTCATCAGGCTGTGGGACAGCTCCCGGGCCGAGGCCGAAAGCGCCGGGGGAATGCCGGTGGCGTGCAGGTGCCGGGCGCGCAGCAGCTGGGGGTCGATGTCGGCGACGCTCAGGTGGCTGGCCGCCGAACCGCGGCGGAAGTACTCCACCCGCGGATCGTCGCCGTGCTCCTCCAGGGACTTGAGCTGGAAACCGGTGGGGTGTTGCCGGTCGGTGGCGACGAAGCGGCAGTCCACGCCTTCGGCCTGCAGGCTGTCGACGACGAAGCGCCCCAGGGAGTCGGCGCCGACCCGGCTCAGCCAACCGACCTTGAAGCCCAGGCGCGACAGGCCGATGGCCACGTTGCTGTCGGCGCCGGCGATGCGTTTGTGGAAGTGGCCGACCCGGGCCAGGTCGCCGCTCTGTTCGGCGACGAACATCGCCATGGTTTCACCGAACGACAGGATATCGAGCTCAGACATGGGCGTGCTCCAGGCGGGACTGGCCGAGGCGGGCGAGGGTGGCGACGTGTTCGCGGGTCAGCTGCACCAGGTCTTCGCCTTGCAGCGGGTATTCCACGGCCCGGGTCACGCCTTGAGTCATGTGCCGCAGCAATTGTTCCCACAGGTGCAGGTCGGCCGTGCCCGGCGGTATCGCTACCAGCTTGCCGTCGGCGCGCCGGGCCACGGCCTTGCAGTGCACGTAGCCGACATACCGGCCGAGCAGGCGCGCGGCGACGGAGGCGGACTGGTCCTGCCACTGCCAGTTGCCGATGTCGAAGGTCATCTGCACCGGCAGGCGATGGCGCTCGACCTCGGCGAAGAAGCGCTGGAAGGGTTCGATGCGCCCGCCGTGCAGGGTCTGGTCGTTTTCCACCAGCAATTGCACCGGGGACTGCGCCAGCAGCAGGGCCAGCTGGGGCAGGTCGTTGTGCTCGGTGAAATACCCCAGGGACACCTTGAGGCTTTTTGCGCCGAAGGCTTCGGCCCGTTGCAGCGCCTGTTCCAGCAGCGGGTTGGCCCGGGAACGCCCGGCCACCCAGAGTTCCAGCGGCGAAGAAAACACGCTTTCCAGTTGCCGCTCGCGGGTGGCCCGGGCCAGCTGGGACGGGTCTTCGACGGTCAGCAGCTCTTCGCGCCATTCGATGCGCGACGCGCCGGCGGCGGCCAGCACCTCGATGAAACTGCCCTGGCCCTGCTCACGGACGCGGTCGGCGCCGTAGCTGGACAGGCTGATGGAGACAGGCGATTTATTCATGGTCATGACCTCTGAAACCGGTTTCATTTCTTCTCAAAAAAAGCCCCCAAAAAGAAGCTCATTTCCCTATCTTCATGCCTGCGCCGTTCCCTGTAGCCGCTGCCGCAGGCTGCGATCGGCGGCGTAGCCGTGGTAACCCGGCCGAAGCGTTTTCCAGGCAGATCGCGGACGCAGGTTTTGCGGCAACTGCGTTGCCGATCGCAGCCTCGCAGGCTCGGCAGCGGCTACACCGGCAGCGCGATTCCCCAGTCGATCAGTAGTTACAGGGTTCCTTGTTGCCGGGTGGAACCGCGGACGATCAGCTCGGCCGGGAAGTCCAGCATCCGCAGCGGCTCGACATCGCCGCGCAAACGCTTGAGCAGGCACTCGAAGGCGCTGGCGCCGATGCGTTCGGTGGGTTGGGCGAGGGCGGTGATGCCGCTGCCCACCAGCGGGTACCAGTCGAGGTCGTCGAGGGCGATCAGGCCGATCTCGTCGAACAGCGGGCAGCCCAGCTCGCGCAAGGCTCGGGTCGCGGCCAGGGCGGCGACGCCGTTGGCGCAGAACAGCGCTTTCGGGCCAGGGCCGGGGGCGGCGAGGAACTGTTGCAGCTGCTGGTTCAGCGCGGCGCCGGTTTCCACCGCCGCGCCTTGCAACGCCGGGCGTTGCTCGATCTGCGCCTTGAAACTGTTGCTGCGTTCGATCCGCGAGCTGGTGCCGTCATGGGGTTCGCTGACCAGCAGCAGGTCGCGGTAGCCGCGTTCTTGCAGGTGTTCGATGGCGCTGCGCACGGCTTGCGGGTTGTCCAGGCCAACCAGGTCGCTGTGCAGCTGCTCGACCTTGCGGTCCACCAGGACCATGGGCATTTCCCGGTGCAGTTCGCGCAGCTCGTCCAGATGATGGCCCAGGGTGTTCACGATCAGGCCTTCGATGTTGTACGAGCGCAGGTTGGCCAGGTGCTGGCGCTCCTGCTCGTCGTCGCGGTCGGTGTTGCACACCACCAGGCTGTAGCCGTGCTGGCGGCAGGCGGTTTCCACGCCATGCATCACGGCAATCGAATAGGGGTTGCGGATATCGGCCACCAGCATGCCGATCAGGCGCGTGCGCCCGCGTTTCAGGCCACGGGCCATCTGGTTCGGGCGGTAGCCCAGCTCGCTGATGGCCTGTTCAATGCGCAGGGCGATGGCATCGGAGAGCAGGGCGCGGTCTTCGCCGATAAAGCGCGACACGCTGGCCTTGGAGACCCCGGCGCGTTCGGCGACATCGAGCATGGTGACGCGGCTGCGCTGGGCGGCGGAAAAACTGTTCACGGGCGGTGACCTGTCTTTAGCGTTCTTGTTATGGGGTGTATCCGCTCCAGGTGCGACGTTCTGCCGCATCGCTGAAACCGGTTTCAGGAAACAGCAAAGCGCTTTCGTCGTCAAGCGCGATCAGCGCCAGCGGCATGAAAAAAATGTCATGCAGTCGATTGCGGGCGGTCTTCTTCGGCAGAGGAGGTGTCTGGCACCGGCGTTGCGGGTGATCGCGGGCAAGCCTCGCGCCTATGAGGGAAGTCATGCGCGTGATGGGCTCTTCGTAGGAGCGAGGCTTGCCCGCGATAAAGACCACGCGGTTTCCCGGAGAAAGACTATTCGAGGCAGCCACGCAGATAGTCGAGCAGGGCGCCATACAGCGCATCCACCTCCGGCGCCAGGCCCCGGGCGCGCAGGCAGCCATGCACCAGGCCGAGGCCCGGGTACAGCTGGCTGTGGCCGCCGGCGGCCAGCAGCCGCTGGTGATACAGCGAGCCGTCGTCGCGCAGCGGGTCGAACTGCGCCAGGGCGATAAAGGCCGCGGGCAGGCCGCGCAAGTCCGTGGCCAGCAAGGGTCGGGCATAAGGCGAATGCCGTTCCGGGCTGGGCAGGTACAGGGCCTGGTAGGCGTCCAGGTCATTGCTGCCGAGCAGCGGCGCGTCGGCGCACTGGCTGCGCGAGGGCAGGTCGGCGGCGCCACCGAGGCTGGGGTACAGCAGCACCTGGGCGGCGGGCAGCTGTTCGCCGCTATCGCGCAGGGCCAGGCACAAGGCCGCGGCGAGGTTGCCGCCGGCGCTGTCGCCGATCACCAGCTGCCGCCGGGCATCCAGGGCAAAGGCGCTGGCGCCGGCCTGCAAGGCGCGCCAGGCCGCCAGGCAATCGTCGAAGGCGGCGGGAAACGGATGCTCGGGCGCCAGGCGGTAATCCACGGCAATCACCAGCACCTGCAACTGCGCCGCCAGGTAGGCGGTGATGAAATCGTGGGAATCCAGGTCGCCCACCATCCAGCCGCCACCGTGCAGGTACAAGAGGCAAGGCCAGCCCTGCGCGGGCATCGGAATGGCGGGGCAATAGGCGCGCGCCGGCACCCCGGCCAGTTGCAATTCGCTGACTCGCAGGCCCTCGGGACGGGGCGGGGTGAAGGCACGGCACATGCGGCTGTAGCTATCGCGCAGGCCCTGGGGGCTGTTGTCGGGGCTGGCGAAGCTCAGGGTGCGCTCGACGAAGGCGGCGAGTTGGCGAGAGAGCGGGTAGTGGCGCATGGGCGGGAGTGTCCGTTGTCTGGAAGAGGGCAATCGCGAGCTGGCTCGCGATGAGACCGGCAGGGCGCCACTATTTCAGGCTGGCCTGCACCGCCGCCACGCCGTCCTTGCCCTCGAAGCTGCTGACCCCGGCCAGCCAGCGTTGCAGGTCTTCGGGGTGCTCGCGCAGCCATTGCCGCGCCACGTCCTGGGGCGTCCTGCGTTCCATGATCGGCACCATCAGCTGGCTTTCCTGGGCCGCGCTGAAGGTCAGGTTCTGCAGCAGGCGCTGGACGTTGGGGCAGCGCTCGGCGTAGTCCGGCGCGGTGACGGTGGACACCCTGGCCGCGCCTTCGTTGGGGCCGTAGACGTCTTCGCTGCCGGTCAGGTAGGCGATCCGCATGTTGATGTTCATCGGGTGCGGGGTCCAGCCGACGAAGACCACGAACTCCTTGCGGTTGATCGCCCGTTGCACCGCCGCGAGCATGCCGGCCTCGCCGGACTCCACCAGCTTGAAGCCCTTGAGGCCGAAGCGGTCGCTGTCGATCAGCGTCTTGAGGGTGGTGTTGGCGCCGCTGCCGGGCTCGATGCCATAAATCTTGCCGCCCAGTGGCTCCTTGAAGCGGGCGATGTCGGCGAAGGTCTTCAGGCCTGCGGCGGCGACATAGTCCGGCACGGCGAGGGTGGCCTGGGCGTCAGCCAGGCTGGGCCTGTCCAGGACCTTGACCTGCCCGGCCTCGAGGAACGGCGCGATGTTCTTGTCCATCGCCGGCTGCCAGTAGCCGAGGAAGATGTCCAGGCGCTTGTCGCGGATGCCGGCAAAGATGATCTGCTGCACGGCGCTGGTCTGTTTGCTCTCGTAGCCGAGGCCGGTCAGCAGCACGTCGGCCATGCCGCTGGTGGCGATGACGTCGGTCCAGTTGACCACGCCCATGCGCACGGTCTTGCAGGAGGCGGGCTCGCTGGCCCAGGCGTTGGCGCTGAGGAGCAGGGCGCCGCAGAGCAGCGGGAGACAAGGCTTGAACAGGGTTTTCATCAGAGGGTCTCGTCCGGCAGGTTGTTATTGTCGGGAGCGGCGTCTTTAGTGCGCCGTGCTCGCCACTGTAGGTAACCCTGGCCGTTATGAAAGCGCCCTGAGGCGACCGGCTCTTGCACTGGGGCGACTCGCTGGCCTCAGGCCCACAGGCTCGCCCAGGCCGAGGCCAGCAGCAACAGCGCCATGCCCTGGTTGAAACGCTGCAACGCCAGGGGCGAACGCAGCAGCCGGGCGGAGCCGGCGCCAAGCAGCGCCCAAGCGCCCAGGCAGGGCAGGGACACCAGGAAAAACACCAGCGACAGGTACAACACCTGGTCCTGGCGTTCGCTGCCGTTGCCGGCGAACACACTGATCACGGCCAGGGCCATCATCCAGGTTTTCGGGTTGACCAATTGCAGGCTGGCGGCACCGAGCAGGCCCAGGCGCCGGTGGTGGGTGTGCGCTTGTGGGGCGAGGGACGCGGCCGGGGCACGGAAGATCTGCCAGGCCAGGTAGCTCAACCAGATCACCCCGGCCCAGCGCATGGCGTTCGGCAGGCCGGGCACTTCCATCAGCGTGCGGCCGAGGCCGCTGCCCACCAGCATGACGATGCCGGCGGCGGCCACGCAGGCGCCGAGCACGATCGGCAGCGCGGCCTTGAAGCCGTAGCGGGCGCTGTTGCTCAGCACCAGGATATTGGTCGGCCCCGGGGTGATCGAGGCCACGAAGGCGAACAGCAGGAAGGGCAGCAGGCTGGGCAGGGAAGGTAAGAAGGAGAACATCGTGGGCAGGCTCCAGTGAAGATCGAGGGAGCCGATCTTCGCCGGTGCGGGTTCAGGTGTCTGGAAGGTTTGAGCAGCGCTTGCGGTAGGCCGCCGGGGTCAGGCCATAGGCGCGGACGAACCAGCGGCCCATATGGCTCTGGTCGGCGAACCCCAGGGCCATGGCCACCTCGGCCGGCTGTTCGCCGCGGGCCAGCAGGCGCCGGGCCTTGGCCAGGCGCAATTGCACCAGGTAGGCGTGGGGCGGCAGGCCATAGGCGGCCTTGAAGGCGCGGGTCAGACGGAAGCGATCGACGCCACAGACCGCGCCCAGCTCGTCCAGGCTGATGTCCTGCTGGGCGTGGGCATGCAGGTAGTCGCGGGCCTTGTGCGCCACCAGGGGCTGGCGCGGGTCTGCGTGGTAGCGCTTGCGCCAGTGCAGGTGGCCGGTGAGCTGGTCGAGCAACTGGTCCATGGCGCTCTGGCGGACGATGCGCAGCTCGCCGTGGTGCAGGCTGTGGAAGGCATTGCTGGTGGCCAGGGCCAGGCGCTGGTCGCTGGCCAGGGTGGTGGCGAAACTCAGCTGGCTGTCGGCCGGCGCCTCTTCGAACAGCGCGCTCAGCTCACGCTCCAGCCAGTGCGGGTCGAGGTACAGCATGCGGTAGGTGAAGCCGCTTTCGGTGGGGGCATCGCCGTCGTGGATTTCCCCGGGCTCGAGCAGGAACACCTTGCCCGGGGTGCTGTGAAAACGCTCGCGCCGGCAGTGGAATTGCTGCACGCCTTCTTCGGTCACGCCCACCAGGTAGCTGTCATGCCAGTGAGGGTCGTAGGCATGGCCGGTGAAATGGGCGCGCAGGGTCTCGATGCCGGTGTCGGCGTCCTGGGCCAGATCGATCCAGTTGTGCGCGTTCATGGAATATCCGTGACGAGGGCGGGACCGCCAGTTAGCGCCCGCCGGCCGGGGCAGATCTAGAACATTTGTGCGGCATCAGCTGAACAGCCCGGCGGCAATATTGATGGAAAACCCGAGGATCGCGGTGTTGAACAGAAAACCGATCAGCGACTGGGCCAGGACGATCTTGCGCAACTCGCGGGTGGCGACGCCGACGTCGGCGGTCTGCACCGCCACGCCGATGGTGAAGGAGAAGTACAGGAAGTCCCAGTAATTGGGGGTAGTCAGGCCTTCGGCAAAGCGCAGCGCCGGTTCCTTGCCGCCCCAGGTGTAATAGAGACGGGCGTAGTGCACGCTGAAGATCACCCCGATCAGCAACCAGGAACCGATCACCGTCAGGCCGGTAAAGGCGTAGTGCAGCAGGCGCCGGCCGGTTTCCAGGTCCTTGCTGACGGACAGCGAGAGGGTGATGGCGGCAAGGCTGGCGATGGCCGCGATGCAGACCATGAACAGCACCAGCCCGGCGTTTTCGTCCTCGACCTCGGCGATGCGCTTGACGTCGTCGGCCTTGGACCGCGCGGTGAGCCAGCACATCAGCGCCAGGTAACTCCAGACCCCGGCGTTCCAGCCGATGAGAATCTTGCTGATCAGCAGGTCGGCCGGCACCAGGACGCCCGCGGCCAGGCCGATAAAGGCACCGAGGGTCAGGCGAGGGTGGGTACGTACAAGAAGGGACATGGCGGCTCGCAGTGGCGGATTTGCCGCAAACCTTAGCATGCCGTCGCCGCAGGGGCGGTGGCCCCTGCGGTTACATGGCTTTTGTGGAGGAGCGAAGCTTGCTCGCGATGAGTCTTCAACGGCGGCTTGATAAGCCTTCAACGATCACGCGATACGCTGAAGACCCGCCGCCGCATGACTATTCGGCCGCTCCTGGTGTCGTGATGCTCACCGCTTTTTTGCCGTTGCGCTGGACCAGCCTCATTACCACCACGAAGAACACCGGCACGAATACCACCGCCAGGGTCGCGGTGATCATGCCGCCGATCACCCCGGTGCCGATGGCCTGCTGGCTGGCCGAACTGGCGCCGCTGGCGATGGCCAGGGGCACCACGCCGAGGATGAAGGCCAGCGAGGTCATGACGATCGGCCGCAGGCGCAGGCGCGCGGCCTGCACCGTGGCGTCCACCAGGTCGTGGCCTTCGTCGTACAGGCTCTTGGCGAACTCGATGATCAGGATCGCGTTTTTCGCCGACAGGCCGATGATGGTGATCAGCCCGACCTTGAAGAACACATCGTTGGGCATGCCGCGCAGGGTCACCGCGAGCACCGCGCCAAGCACGCCCAGAGGCACCACCAGCAGCACCGATGTCGGAATCGACCAGCTCTCGTACAGCGCCGCCAGGCACAGGAACACGATCAGCAGCGACAGCCCCAGGAGCAGCGGCGCCTGGCTGCCGGACAGACGTTCCTGCAACGACAGGCCGGTCCATTCCTGGCCCAGGCCGGTGGGCAGCTGGCTGACCAGGCGCTCGATTTCCGCCATGGCCTCGCCGGTGCTGTGGCCCGCGCTCGGCTCGCCGGAAATGCTGATGGCCGGGTAGCCGTTGTAGCGGGTCAACTGGGTCGGGCCCTGGGTCCAGCGCGCCTGGGCAAAGGCCGACAGCGGCACCATCTTGCCGAGGTTGTTGCGCACGTTGATCTTCAGCAGGTCTTCCACCTGGCTGCGTCGATCGCCCTCGGCCTGGACCACCACTCGCTGCATCCGCCCCTGGTTGGGGAAGTCGTTGATGTAGCTGGAACCGACCGCGGTGGACAGCACATTGCCGATGTCGGCAAAGGACACGCCCAGGGCATTGGCCTGCTTGCGGTCGACTTCCAGGTGCACCTGCGGCGCCTCGGCCAGGGCGCTTTCGCGCACGTTAGCGAGGATCGGGCTCTTTTCCGCGGCGGCCAGCAAGTCGGTGCGGGCCTGCATCAGCGCGGCATGGCCGAGGCCGCCGCGGTCCTGCAGGCGGAACTCGAAGCCGCTGGAGGTGCCCAGGCCGTCCACTGGCGGTGGCAGCACGGCGTAGGACACCGCGTCCTTGATTTCACTGAAGGCTGCGTTGGCCCGGTCGGCGATGGATTGCGCCGAGTCGTCGCTGCCGCGCTGCGACCAGTCCTTGAGGGTGGTGAAGGTCAGCGCGGCGTTCTGCCCGCTGCCGGAGAAGCTGAAGCCGAGAATCACCGTGCTGTCGCCGACCCCCGGCTCGCTGGCGTTGTGCGCCTCGATCTGTTCCACCACCTGGATCGTGCGGTTCTTGCTCGCGCCCGGGGGCAGCTGGATGTCGGTGATGGTGTAGCCCTGGTCTTCCACCGGCAGGAACGAAGAGGGCAGGCGGCTGAACAGCAGCCCCAGGCCCACCAGCAGCACGCCGTACACCAGCAGGTAGCGGCCGCAGCGTTTCAGCGCGTAGGCGACCCAGCGCTGGTAGCCGTCGCTGAGGTTTTCGAAGCGCCGGTTGAACCAGCCGAAGAAGCCGCCTTTTTCATGGTGCTCGCCCTTGGCGATCGGCTTGAGCAGGGTGGCGCACAGGGCCGGGGTCAGGGTCAGGGCGAGGAAGGCCGAGAACAGGATCGAGGTGGCCATCGACAGCGAGAACTGCTGGTAGATGACGCCCACCGAACCCGGCATGAAGGCCATCGGCAGGAACACCGCCACCAGCACCAGGGTGATGCCGACGATGGCACCGGTGATCTGTTGCATCGCCTTGCGCGTCGCCTCCCTGGGCGACAGGCCCTCGCTGGCCATGATCCGTTCGACGTTCTCTACCACCACAATGGCGTCGTCCACCAGGATGCCGATGGCCAGGACCATGCCGAACATGGTCAGCACGTTGATCGAGAAACCCAGCGCCAGCAGGGTGGCAAAGGTGCCCATCAGCGCCACCGGCACCACCAGGGTCGGGATCAGGGTGTAACGGATGTTCTGCAGGAACAGGAACATCACCGCGAACACCAGCAACATGGCTTCGCCCAGGGTGTAGACCACCTTGGTGATCGAGACCTTGACGAAGGGCGAAGTGTCGTAGGGGATCTTGTATTCCACGCCAGCCGGGAAGTAGCGCGACAGCTCGTCCATCTTCGCCCGGATCAGAGTCGCGGTGCTCAGGGCGTTAGCTCCCGGCGACAGCTGCACGCCGACCGCGGTGGAAGGCTTGCCGTTGAGGCGGGTGGAGAACTGGTATTCCTGGCTGCCGACTTCCACCCGGGCGACGTCGCCGATGCGCACGGTGGAGCCGTCCGGATTAGCCCGTAGGACGATGTCGGCGAACTCTTGCGGGGTCGACAGCTGGCCCTTGACCAAGACCGTGGCGGTGATTTCCTGGCTCGAGTGGCTCGGCAGGTCGCCGATGCTGCCGGCCGAGACCTGGGCGTTCTGCGCGACGATCGCCGCGTTGACGTCGGCCGGGGTCAGGTTGAAGCCGATCAGCTTCTGCGGGTCGATCCACACCCGCATGGCGCGCTCGGCGCCGTACAGCTGGGCCTTGCCGACCCCGTCCAGGCGGCGGATCTCGTTCATCACGTTGCGCGCCAGGTAATCGCTGAGCGCGGTGTCGTCGAGCTTGCCGTCGCTGGAGGTGAGGGTGATCAGCAGCAGGAAGCCGGCCGACACCTTTTCCACCTGCAGGCCCTGCTGGGTCACCGCTTGCGGCAGGCGCGGCTCGACCACCTTGAGGCGGTTCTGCACGTCGACCTGGGCCATTTCCGGGTTGGTGCCCGGCTGGAAGGTGGCGGTAATGGTGGCGCTGCCCAGGCTGCTCTGGGACGAGAAGTACAGCAGGTGGTCGGCGCCGTTGAGCTCCTCCTCGATCAGGCTGACCACGCTTTCGTCCACGGTTTGCGCCGAGGCGCCCGGGTACACGGCGTAGATCTCGATGCTCGGCGGGGCGACGTTGGGGTACTGCGCCACCGGCAACTGCGGGATGGAGAGGGCGCCGGCCAGCAGGATAAACAGGGCGACCACCCAGGCGAACACCGGACGGTCGATAAAGAATTGCGGCATGAGGGTTCCTACCTACTGTCCAGTGGTCTGGGCAAGGGGAAGAGGGCTGTCGTCGATCTGCACCTTTTCGCCCGGACGGGCGTGCTGCAGGCCCTCGACGACGATACGGTCGCCGGCCTTGAGGCCTTCGCTGACGATCCAGCGGTCCTGTTGCACGGCGCCCAGTTGCACCGGACGCTGCACCACCCGCTGCTCGGCATCCACCAGCAGCACCTGGGCGATGCCGGCGCTGTCGCGCTGGATGGCCCGCTGCGGCACGCTGATGCCCTGGCGGTTCACCGCTTGCTCCAGGCGTACGCGAATGAAGCTGCCGGGCAGCAGGTCGAGGTCCGGGTTGGGGAACTCGCTGCGCAGGATGATCTGGCCGGTGCTCGGGTCGACGCTGAGGTCGGCGAACAGCAGCTTGCCCGGCAGCGGGTAGAGGCTGCCGTCGTCCTGGATCAGCGTGGCCTTGGCCTGGTCCTGGCCGACCTGCTGCAGCTGACCGGCGCGGAAGGCGCGGCGCAGGTCGTTGAGCTCGCGGGTCGACTGGGTGAGGTCGGCGTGGATCGGGTCCAGCTGCTGGATCAGCGCCAGCGGCGTGGTCTCGTTCTGGCCCACCAGCGCGCCTTCGGTGACCAGGGCGCGGCCGACGCGCCCGGAAATCGGCGCGGTGACGGTGGCATAACCCAGGTTCAGCCTGGCGCGCTGCACGGCGGCCTGGTTGGCGGCTACGTCGGCGGCGGTCTGGCGCGCGTTGGCCCGGGCGTTGTCGTATTCCTGGGCGCTGATGGCCTGGTCTTCGATCAACTGGGCGTAGCGCTGCTCCTGCAAGCGGGCCTGGAAGGCGTTGGCCTCGGCCTTGCGCAGGCTGGCCAGGGCGCTGTCGAGGTCGGCCTTGAACGGCGCCGGATCGATGCGAAACAGCACGTCGCCCTGCTTGACGTCGGTGCCTTCGCGGAAGGTCCGCTGCAGCACCACCCCGGCCACCCGTGCACGGACCTCGGCGATACGCGGCGCGGCGATGCGCCCGCTCAGTTCGCTGCTGATCGACAATGGGCGAGTCTCGACGGTTTCGATCCGGACCTTGGCCAACGGCGCCTGCTCTTCGGCGGTGGAGGCCCGGTCGCAAGCGCTCAGCGCGGCTGCCAGCAACAACAGGCAGAACGGCGCAAACAGGTTTTTCGACATGCTGATACCCCAATGATGACTGCGGCATGCTAAGGGCATGCCGCCAGGACCGCTGTGAAGCTGTGTAGGTGCTGTGTGAAAAAGTGTGAAACGAATGCTCGGGTGCGCGCGAGGTTGTATATCCTTTGTGCCTCGCTGATCGGGCGACGGCTTCCCAGGGAACATTCTAAGGAACGTTGTCGCTGTGTTTTTATTCACTCAAAGACTTCAATCCCCATGCCCAACATCCTTCTGGTCGAAGACGACTCCGCGCTCTCCGAACTGATCGCCAGTTACCTGGAGCGCAACGGCTATCAGGTCAATGTCATCAGCCGCGGCGACCAGGTGCGCGAACGGGCGCGGGTCAACCCGCCGGACCTGGTGATTCTCGACCTGATGCTGCCCGGCCTGGACGGCCTACAGGTCTGCCGCCTGCTGCGGGCCGATTCGGCGTCGCTGCCGATCCTGATGCTGACCGCCCGTGATGATAGCCATGATCAGGTGCTGGGTCTGGAAATGGGCGCCGACGATTATGTGACAAAGCCTTGCGAGCCGCGCGTACTGTTGGCGCGAGTGCGCACCCTGTTGCGCCGCAGCAGCCTCGGCGAGCCGCAGACCGCCAGCGACCGGATCCTCATGGGCAACCTGTGCATCGACCTGTCGGAGCGTACCGTGAGCTGGCGCGACCAGCTGGTGGAGCTGTCCAGCGGCGAATACAACCTGCTGGTGGTGCTGGCCCGGCATGCCGGCGAGGTGCTGAGCCGCGACCAGATCCTGCAACGCCTGCGGGGCATCGAGTTCAACGGCACCGACCGCTCGGTGGACGTGGCGATTTCCAAGCTGCGGCGCAAATTCGACGACCACGCCGGCGAGGCGCGCAAGATCAAGACCGTGTGGGGCAAGGGTTACCTGTTCAGCCGTTCCGAATGGGAATGCTGAATCGATGCTGAGAATCCTGATTCGCCTGTACCTGGTGACCATCGTCTCGTTCAGCGCGGCGATCTACCTGGTACCGGAGCTGGTGGTGAAGGTCTTCCACGAGCGTTTTGTCACTTACAACCTGGATTATTCCCGGGGCCTGCAGACCCTGATCGTCAAACAGTTTCGCGGCCTGCCCTCAGAGCAGTGGCCGGCCCTGGCCGCGGAAATGGACCAGGAGTTCCAGCCGCTGCACATTGTCCTGACCCGCAACGACGATGCCGATTTCACCCTGTACGAGCGCGAACGCCTGCAGCGCGGCGAGAACGTGGTGCGGGTCGGCGACTGGGGCTGGCGCACCCTCGCGGTGGCGCCGCTGGACGAGCAGATGGCGGTGCAGATGGTGGTGCCGCCGGACCCGATCGACGTCAGCCTGCTGTACTGGAGCATCAACGTGCTGATCGGCGCGACCATGCTCGCCTGCCTGTTGCTCTGGCTGCGGCCGCACTGGCGTGACCTGGAGCGTCTGAAGCACGCCGCCGAGCGCTTCGGCAAGGGCCATTTGAGCGAGCGCACGCAGATTCCCTCGAGCTCCAATATCGGCAGCCTGGCCAATGTCTTCGACACCATGGCCGGCGACATCGAGAACCTGCTGAACCAGCAACGCGACCTGCTCAACGCGGTGTCCCACGAGTTGCGCACGCCCTTGACCCGGCTCGACTTCGGCCTGGCACTGGCGCTCTCCGACGACCTGCCGGCGACCAGCCGCGAACGCCTGCAAGGGTTGGTGGCGCATATTCGCGAGCTGGACGAACTGGTGCTCGAGCTGCTGTCCTACAGCCGCTTGCAGAACCCGGCGCAGTTGCCGGAACAGGTCGAGGTGTCGCTGGACGAGTTTATCGACAGCATCCTCGGCAGCGTCGACGACGAACTGGAGTCCCCGGACATCGTCATCGATGTGCTGCTGCACGGCAGCCTGGAACGCTTCAGCCTCGACCCGCGGCTGACCGCCCGGGCGATCCAGAACCTGCTGCGCAACGCCACGCGCTATTGCGAAAAGCGTATCCAGGTCGGGGTGCACGTCAGCGAGCGCGGCTGTGAAATCTGGGTCGACGACGATGGCATCGGCATTCCCGACGACGAGCGCGAGCGGGTGTTCGAACCCTTTTACCGCCTGGACCGCAGCCGCGATCGCGCCACCGGCGGCTTCGGCCTCGGCCTGGCCATCAGCCGCCGGGCCCTGGAAGCCCAGGGCGGGACCCTGACCGTCGAAGCCTCACCGCTGGGCGGCGCGCGTTTCCGCCTGTGGCTGCCGACACCGGCCTGAGCCTTGCCGGGCCCCCCCGGCGACGGGGAATGGCCGGCAAACCGGCGTTTAGGGAAGGTGTTGCATCAGCACAAGGCGGTCGGCTGCAGTTCGCTGGCCTTGATCAGGTTCACCCCCGCCGCGCGCATCTGCCGGGTGGCCTTGTCCAGCGAGCCGTCCATGTCGATGGCCCGGCAGGCATCGACGATCACGAAGGTATTGAACCCCGCCGCCCGCGCATCCAGCGCCGACCAGGCCACGCAGTAGTCCAGGGCCAGCCCCACCAGATACACCGTGTCGATGCCGCGCTGGCTCAGGTAGCCGGCCAGGCCGGTCGTGGTGCTGCGGTCCGCCTCGACGAAGGCCGAGTAACTGTCGATATCCGGATTGCAGCCCTTGCGCAGGATCAACTGGGCGTGGGGCAGGTTGAGCTTGGGGTGCAGTTCGGCACCACGGCTGGCCTGCACGCAATGGTCCGGCCAGAGCACCTGCGGACCATAGGGCAGTTGGATGATGTCGTTCGGCGCGTGGCCGTCGTGGCTGGAGGCGAACGAGATATGCCCGGCCGGGTGCCAGTCCTGGGCGATCACCACCTGCTTGAAGTGGCCGCCCAGGTGATTGATCAAGGGCACGATCTGCTCGCCTCCGGGCACGGCCAGCGCGCCACCGGGGATGAAGTCGTTCTGTACGTCGATGACCAGCAGCGCCTTGCGTGAGCGACGGCTGCTGGCGGTTTTGGCAGTAGGCATGTGCAAGCTCCCTGGGTTGAGCAATGAGTCCATTCTTCCAGAGCATAGCGCGCCCGTTCCATGGCGCCGTTCCATCGGTCAGGGCGTGGGAAGCGACTGACCTCGGGTCTTGCCGCCAGCGGCGATGGCTTCTTCGTAGCGGTCATGGGGGAGCAGGCCACAGGCCTGGTCGGTGCGGGCGGCGTCCGGTAGCCGGGTGGTGCGCTGGCTGACGCAGCGCTGGTTCTTGCTGTCCCAGCCCTGGCCGTCCGGGCAGTTAGCGGCGACCGCCAGCAAGGTCGTCAGCAGGCCGCCGGCGAGCAGCAACGGGGCGCCGAAGACGAGGGCAGGGATGTTCATCGCGCGGTCTCCATGGGGATAGCGGTCCCTCCGTTAAAGGTCCATCGCCCTGGCCGCGCCGCCCAGACTGACCGATTTTTCATGCCGTCAGTCGCCTGGGCGGGGCTATGCTGGGCAGCACTGGGCAATGATCTGGAGCCGACCGATGAAAGACCCGCAACCTGCGATCCATCACGCTGCCGCCGACGGCTACAAGGGCGCGGCCGACACCTACGTGCGTGGCCGCCCGGACTACCCGCCGGCGCTGGATCAGTGGCTGCGCACCTGCCTGGGCTTGCAGGCCGGGCAGGTGGCGGTCGATCTCGGCGCCGGCACCGGCAAGTTCACCGGGCGCCTGCTGGCCACCGGGGCGCGGGTGATCGCCGTGGAGCCGGTGGCGCAGATGCGCGCCAGGCTCGCCGCCCGCTATCCCCAGGCCGAAGCCCTGGGCGGCACCGCCACTGCTATTGCGCTGGCCGACGAATCGGTGGACGCCGTGGTCTGCGCCCAGGCCTTTCACTGGTTCGCCAGCCATGAGGCGTTGAGCGAAATCGCCCGGGTGCTCAAGCCGGGCGACCGCCTGGGCCTGGTGTGGAACCTGCGCGATGCGCGGGTGCCGTGGGTGCAGCGCCTGGACCGGATCGTCAACGCCCTGCAAGGCGACACGCCGCGCTATTACACCGGGGCCTGGCGCCAGGCCTTTCCCCATCCGAGTTTCACGCCTTTGCAGGAGCAGCACTTTCGCAACAGCCACAGCGGCGCGCCGCAGAACGTGATTTTCGATCGGGTGCGCTCCACCAGCTTTATTGCGGCCTTGCCGGATGCGCAGAGGGCGGAGGTCGACCGGCAGATCGCCGCCTTGATCGCCGAAGAGCCGGAGCTGCGGGATAAATGCGTGGTCAGCGTGCCTTACGAAACCGCGGCGTTCTGGGCCCACAAAATCCCCTGATTGCTTTTGCAGGAGAGAGCAGTCCCGGTTTTGGCCGATGCGCTGCCTTACTGCACGGCATGGGCCCTTGCTATAGTTCGGGCCTCATTTTTTTGCCCGGTAAGGAATGCTGCCATGTCCGAATATCAAGCCTTTCGCGTCGAACTTGCTGACAACATCGCCCATGTGCAGATCAACCGGCCGGAAAAGATCAACTCGATGAATGCCGCGTTCTGGAGCGAGATCATCGAGATCTTCCGCTGGATCGACGACACCGACGCGGTCCGCGTGGTGGTGCTGAGCGGCGCCGGCAAACACTTTTCCTCGGGCATCGACCTGATGATGCTGGCCGGCGTGGCCAACGAACTGGGCAAGGACGTCGGGCGCAACGCGCGCCTGTTGCGACGCAAGATCCTGCAACTGCAGGCATCCTTCAATGCCGTCGACAACTGCCGCAAGCCGGTGCTGGCGGCGATCCAGGGTTACTGCCTGGGCGGCGCCATCGACCTGATCGCCGCCTGCGACATGCGCTACGCCGCCGCGGACGCGCAATTCTCGATCAAGGAAATCGATATCGGCATGGCCGCCGATGTCGGCACGTTGCAACGTTTGCCGCGTATCATCGGTGACGGCATGCTGCGCGAACTGGCTTACACTGGGCGCACCTTCGGCGCCGAGGAGGCGCGCAGCATCGGCCTGGTCAATCGCACCTACGCCGACAGCGAAAGCCTGCTCGACGGCGTGATGGGCATTGCCCGGGAAATCGCCAGCAAGTCGCCGATCGCCGTCAGCGGTACCAAGGAAATGATCGGCTACATGCGCGACCATCGCATCGACGACGGCCTGGAATACATCGCTACCTGGAACGCCGCCATGCTGCAATCCACCGACCTGCGCGTGGCCATGGCCGCCCATATGAGCAAACAGAAACCTGAATTTCTGGACTGATTGAACATGACTTCACGCTGGACCACCGCAGTACTGGATATCGACCTTCCCGGCGGCTGGGCCGTGGCCCGGGGCCCGCAGGGTTTTCTGTTCGACGACAACGGCGCGCTGTTCCCCCGCGAATGGCTCAAGCGCCAGGACCTGCCGATCCTCGCCGAGCACGGCATCGGCCACCTGGATGGCGAGCCGGTGTACCTGCTGGAGCTCAAGAGCGTTTCCGAGGTGCCGGGGTGCAATTGGAAAGGCCTGCGGGCGTTCATGCTCGACGGCGATCACACCCTGTACAAGGTCCTGGGGTATGCCGCGCAGATCGGCACCTGGGCCCGCGAGCACCGCTTCTGCGGCAACTGCGGCCAGCCCATGACCCAGGTGATGCGCGAGCGGGCGATGTACTGCGAGCCCTGCGACCTGCGCAGCTACCCGCGGATTTCGCCGAGCATGATCGTGCTGATCACTCGCGGCGACGAGGTGTTGCTGGCGCGGTCGCCGCGTTTCGTCCCCGGGGTCTACAGCACCCTGGCCGGGTTCGCCGAGCCGGGCGAGTCGGCCGAGGACTGCCTGGTGCGCGAGGTGCGCGAAGAGGTGCAGATCGAGGTCAAGAATATCCAGTACATCGGCAGCCAGTGCTGGCCGTTCCCGCATTCGATGATGCTGGGTTTTCATGCCGAGTACGCCGGCGGCGAGATCGTGCCGCAGGAAGACGAGATCGAGGATGCGCAGTGGTTCAACGTGCATGCGTTGCCGCCGCTGCCGGCGTCACGCTCGATTGCCCGTTACCTGATCGATCTGTATGTGGCGCGGCGCCTGGGCTTGGCGGAGCCTGTATTGCCCGGTTGAGCCCCGGCTGGAAGCAAGCTGGAAGGAGCTGGAAAAACGGCGCGGGCGAATCCATTGGGTTCGCCCGCTGTCGTTTCAGTGGGTCAGACGGCGCTGAACCAGTGCTGCCAGGCCAGGCGCACGGTCAGGCCCAGGACCACGGTGATGAACACCGGGCGAATGAATTTCGCGCCGCCGCTGATCGCGGTACGGGCGCCGAAGAAGGCGCCGACCATCAGCGACAGGCCCATGCTCAGGCCGATGGCCCAATCCACCTGGCCGGAGAAGATGAAGATCGACAGCGCCGCCGCGTTGCTGACGAAGTTCATGCTGCGCGCCACGCCGCTGGCCTTGACCAGGTCGATGGGGTAGAGCAGCAGGCTGCTGACGGTCCAGAAGGCGCCCGTGCCGGGGCCGGCCACGCCGTCGTAGAAGCCGAGGCTGAAGCCCTGGGTCGATTGCCACTTTTTCTTGATCGGCGCCTCGCTGTCCAGCGGCGCTTTCGGCGTGCCGCCGAACAGCAGGTACACGCCACAGGCGAAGACGATCACCGGCAGCATCTTGTTCAGCCACTCGGCCGGCAGGTAATGGGCCACCACCGCGCCGGTCAACGCGCCCACCAGGGTGCCGACGATGGCGTGGGTCCATTGCCGCGGGTGGAACAGCTTGCGCCGGTAGAAGGTGAAGCTGGCGGTGGCCGAACCAAAGGTCGAACTGAGCTTGTTGGTGCCCAGCACCAGGTGCGGCGGCAGGCCGGCGGTAAGCAGCGCCGGGGTGGTGAGCAGGCCGCCGCCGCCGGCAATGGCATCGATAAAGCCGGCAATGAAGGCAACGAGGGCCAGAATGGCGAGGGTGGTCAAATCTACGCTGAGTTCGAAAGGCATGGGATCGACTTATTTCGGCGGGGCGCAGAAGAGCTGCGCGAAAGGTCGGTATCTTACCCATAACCTCGGATGCCTGCGACCGTGCCAGAGCCTTATCGCGAGCAAGCTCGCGCCTACAGAATGGCCTGACTCCTGTAGGCGCGAGCTTGCCCGCGAAAGATCCCTCAGTCTTCCCAGCCCCTCAGGCTTGTTTGCGCTCCGGCCCGTTGCCGATCTGCCACACGAACGGCGGTTCGCTGCCATTGATCAGCCAATCGCCGACGATGCGCGCCTTGTAGATCACCGGGTTGTGCGACGACAGGGTACGGGCGTTGCGCCAGTGACGATCGAGGGCCTTGCCCTGGCGGATATCCGAAGCGCCCAGGGCATTGAACAGTTCGCTGGTGGCGCGCTGGATCAGCTCGGTGACCACCACCTGGGCCGTGGCCGACTGGATTTCCGCCGCGACATTGGCTGCCCGCTCCGCCTCGTCGTTACCGGAAAAACGTGCCAGGTAGGCCTGCTGCGCCGGTTCCGCCGCGCGCACCGCGCTGGCCTCGGCGGCGTACACCAGGGCCGAGATTTCTCCGACCACCTGCTGCACCTGGGCATCCTCGCTGACCCGGGGCGCGTTGCCGTGGCTGTAGATGCGCTTGCGGGTGCGCACCTCGTGAGCCACATCGCGCACCGCGGCGCGGCCCACGCCCGCCAGTGTCGCCAGCAGCACCAACTGGTAGAAGGCGGTCTGGTATTTGAAGCGGGTGGCGAAGTCGATAAGGTTTTCCGCTTCCACCTCGGCATCGACAAAGCGCGAGGTGCCGCTGCCCGTGGTGCGCTGGCCGAAGCCGTCCCAGTCGTCGCTCTGCACGATGCCCGGCTGGCGGGTGCGCACCGCGGCGATCACGTCGCCACCGGTGTCGCTGCGCCGGGCGTAGACATCGATCCAGTCGGAGAAAATGCTCCCGGTGCTGTAGAACTTCTCGCCGTTGAGCCGCCACTTGTCGCCGGCCGGCGAGACCTGGGTGATCACCTCGCCAATGGCCACGCTACCGATCTCGGTCCAGGCGCAGCCAACAATGTCGCCCTCGACGAAACGCTTGAACCACAGGTCCCGTGCCGGGCCCGGGGCAGCGTTGAGGCGGTCCTCGGCAAAGGCGAAATGCCCGCGCAAGGCTTGCGGCACGTTGGAGTCGGCCTCGGCCAGTTCGATCAGCAGCTGGAACAACTGCGGCAGGGAGGCGCCGCCGCCACCGTATTCCACCGGCACCCGCACCGCGCCAAAACCGGCTTCCTTGAGCCACCCGATCGCCTCGTACGGCAGGCTGCGCGATTGCTCGCGCTCCACCGCGCCGGCGGCGATCCGCTTGAAGATCGGGCGGAAGCGCCCGGCCAGGGCTTCGTAGTCGACGCCTACGGACAATGGATTGATTACCTGGTGTTCGGTCATGGGCACAGCTCCTTCTCGGCAATAAATTGGCTCGGCAGTGAAAACGTGGTTTCTACGGACGGGATTGCACGGTCCGTGCCGGGAGGCGGGTGGCCGTAATCAGCGGGCCGGGCGCAGGGTGGCTGGTCGGCAACTGTTGCCCAGCCAACAGCGCATCAACAAATCGACCTGTTCACGCAGGGTTCGACGGTCTACCTGTAGCCGCTGCCGCAGGCGGCGATCGGCTGCGCAGCAGACGCTGCCTGTGCCGACGCAGGAAGGCCCTTCGGGCCTTTGCGCAGCCTGCGGCAGCGGCTACAGGGCGCGCGCGGCTCCGGAGTTTTCCGGCTGGCACGGTTGCTGCTCTGTTCCCCGGACACTGTTATTCGAACACTTCAGTCGCGAGGACAAGCCAATGAGTCAGCAAGCCGTCAAATTTGCCTACTGGGTACCGAACGTCAGCGGCGGGCTGGTGGTCAGCAAGATCGAGCAGCGCACCCACTGGGGTATCGACTACAACCGCAAGCTGGCGCAGTTGGCCGAGGCCGCCGGTTTCGAGTACGCCCTGACCCAGATCCGTTTCACCGCCGGTTACGGCGCCGAGTTCCAGCATGAGTCCGTGGCGTTCAGCCATGCGCTGCTGGCCGCCACGGAGAAGCTCAAGGTGATCGCGGCGATCCTGCCCGGCCCCTGGCAGCCGGCGCTGGCGGCCAAGCAGCTGGCGACCATCGACCAGCTGACTAATGGCCGGATCGCGGTGAACATCGTCAGCGGCTGGTTCAAGGGCGAGTTCCAGGCCATCGGCGAACACTGGCTGGAGCACGACGAGCGTTATCGGCGTTCCGAAGAGTTCATCCGTTCCCTCAAGGGCATCTGGAGCCAGGACAACTTCACTTTTCGTGGCGACTTCTATCGCTTCGACAACTACAGCCTCAAGCCCAAGCCGCTGGGTCAGCCGGAAGTGTTCCAGGGCGGCAGTTCCCGCGCCGCGCGGGACATGGCGGCACGCGTCTCCGACTGGTATTTCACCAACGGCAACACGCCGGAAGGCATCAAGGCCCAGGTTGACGACATCCGTGCCAAGGCCGCGGCGAACAAGCATTCGGTGAAGGTTGGGGTCAATGCCTTCGTGATTGCCCGCGACACCGAGGAGGAAGCACGCGCGGTGCTGGCCGAGATCATCGACCAGGCCGATCCGGAAGCGGTGAACGCCTTTGGCGACGCGGCGAAACAGGCGGGCAAGGCCTCGCCGGAAGGCGAGGGCAACTGGGCCAAGTCCACTTTCGAGGACCTGGTGCAGTACAACGACGGGTTCAAGACCAACCTGATCGGCACGCCGCAGCAGATCGCCGAGCGCATCGTCGCCTTGAAGGCGGTGGGCGTGGACCTGGTGCTGGCGGGGTTCCTGCATTTCCAGGAAGAGGTGGAGTACTTCGGCAAGCGTGTGTTGCCACTGGTGCGCGAGCTGGAAGCCAAGGCGGCGCTGAAGCGCGAGGATGCCGCGGCTTGAGAGAGATCATTGCAGGAGCGCAGCGTGCTCGCGATAGCGGTCCGTCGGACAGACCGCGGTGCCGGCATCGCGAGCAAGCTCGCTCCTACAAGGGATTACAGGCCCAGGTCGGACAGCCCCGGATGGTCATCCGGGCGCCGGCCCAGCGGCCAGTGGAACTTGCGCTCGCTTTCCTTGATCGGCATGTCGTTGATGCAGGCGTAGCGGTTGGACATCAGGCCGTGCTCGTCGAATTCCCAGTTCTCGTTGCCGTAGGAACGGAACCAGTTGCCCGAGTCGTCGTGCCATTCGTAGGCATAGCGCACGGCGATGCGGTTGTCGGTAAAGGCCCAGAGTTCCTTGATCAGGCGATAGTCCAGTTCCTTGGCCCATTTGCGGGTCAAAAAGCCCTTGGCTTCTTCGCGGTTGTGGGCGAACTCGGCGCGGTTACGCCACTGGGTGTCCAGGGTGTAGGCCAGGGACACCCGCTGCGGGTCGCGGGAGTTCCAACCATCTTCGGCCAGGCGGACCTTTTCAATGGCCGACTCGCGGGTGAAAGGGGGAAGTGGCGGACGAACTTCAGCGTTAGATGACATTTAAAGTCTCCAATAAAAGTTGAGGTTCAGCAGTGTCGAACTTGTTTTAAACGATTACAGGTCCAATAACTTTCGCGCCATGCATTGCGCATTATCGGCGGCACTGCGATCACCCATCACAAGTGCAACGGTAATGGCACCGTCGATCAGGATCAGCAGCTGTCTGGCTTGCTCCTGCGGATCTTCGGTGCCGGGTTTTTCCGAGGCGTGTTCCTTGCAGAGCTCGAACACGTAGTCGAACAGTTTCTGTTTGTGCGCCCTGGCCACCACCCGCACCGGGTCCTGCGGGTCGCCGGTCTCGCCGCTGGTATTGATGAAGGCGCAGCCGCGAAAGTCCTCCGAGGCAAACCAGCCGCCCAGCACCGTGAACAGGTTGAGCAGGCGCGCGGCCGCGGTCGGGGCCTTGTCCACTTCGCTGCGAAACCAGTGCATCCAGCGCAGGTCGCGGCGTTGCAGGGCGGCCACCACCAGTTCGTCCTTGGTGGTGAAGTAGCGGTAGATGCTCTTTCTGGAGACGCCGGCGGTCTTCACCAGAAGATCCATGCCCGTGGCGGCGATGCCACTTTTATAGATCAACTTTTCGGTGACATCCAGAATGATGTCGCGTGTGTCGTTGCTAGTGATTTCGTTCATGTGGCGTACAGTAGAACGATCGTTCTCCTTGGTCAATAAGTTATTTTAAATCGATGGATTCATTGTCGCGGCCCATCCCGTCACCCGCGCTTGCGCGGCAGGCGCGAGAGGGCAGGCGACAAATCTTCACAGCGCCCCGCAAGACCCGGGCCGGCACCTTGGTGTAAGCTCTTGCGCTCTTTTGGATTCGACCTTCTGCGAGCCCTATGCCGTCGCTTTTCAAACGTTCCCTGCTGCCCAAATTGCGCAGCTTCCCGCTGGCTGCCGATGACCTGTCCATCCTCAATGGCGCCGCCGAATTCCGCCGTTGCCTGCTGGAGAAGATCGCCCAGGCCACCCGGCGCATCTATATCGTCGCGCTGTACCTGCAACAGGACGAGGCCGGCCAGGAAATTCTCGATGCCTTGCACGCCGCCAAGGCCGCGCGTCCGGAGCTGGATGTGGTGGTCGTGGTCGACTGGCTGCGCGCCCAGCGCGGGCTGATCGGCGCCGGCAAGCAGCCGGGCAACTCGGCCTGGTACCAGGAAATGACCCGCACCCACGAAAGCGAGGTGCCGGTGTACGGCGTGCCGGTGCAGACCCGCGAGCTGTTCGGCGTGCTGCACCTGAAAGGGTTCGTGATCGACGATTGCGTGATCTACAGCGGCGCCAGCCTGAACAACGTGTACCTGCACAAGTTCGACAAATACCGCTTCGACCGCTACCACCTGCTGCACAACCGCGACCTGGCCGACTCCATGCAGCACCTGGTCCAGCATGGCCTGGTGGCGTCGCGGGCGGTGCATCGCCTGGACCTGCCGAACCTGCCGACCACCCGCAGCCTGCGCAACGACATCGGCGACCTGCGCAGCCGCCTCAAGCATGCGGCCTACGACACCAGTGCCGGCGGGGTACTCAAGGACCAGTTGTCGGTCAGCCCGCTGCTCGGGGTGGGCAAGAACAACCCGCTGAGCCGGGTCATCTGCGAACTGATCGCCAGCGCCCAGCAACAGCTGACCATCTGCACGCCGTACTTCAACCTGCCGCTGGCGGTGACCCGGGAAATCAACCGCGCCCTGGCGCGCGGGGTGAAGATCGACATCATCGTCGGCGACAAGACCGCCAACGACTTCTACATTCCGCCGAGCGAGCCGTTCAAGGTCATCGCCGCGCTGCCGTACCTCTACGAGATCAGCCTGCGGCGCTTCGCCAAGCGGCATCAGAAGGCCATCGACAGCGGTCGCCTGAACCTGCACCTGTGGCGCGATGGCGACAACACCTATCACCTCAAGGGCATGTGGGTGGACCAGCGCTACACCTTGCTCACCGGCAACAACCTCAACCCGCGGGCTTTCCGCCTCGACCTGGAAAACGCCTTGCTGCTCGACGACCCCAAGGGCGAGTTGCTGGAACCGCGGCGCCAGGAACTGGAAACGATCTTCCGCCACACCCGGCGCATCGAGCACTTCCAGCGCCTGGAAACCCTGGTGGACTACCCGGCGGCCGTCGGCAAGTTCCTGCGTCGGGTCAGCCGGGTGCGGATCGAGCGGTTGCTCTACCGCATCCTCTGAGGTCCGCGGCGAACGATCCACGATGGGGTCGTTCTTGCTGGCCCTGAAGCCCCTGCGGGGCTTATCGCAGCCTGCGGCAGCGGCTACAGGAAGCCAAGCCCCGATCCTGTAGCCGTTGCCGAGCCCGCGAGGCTGCGATAGGGCCCGCAGGGCCTTCATCGGTCTTGAGATCGCCGCGCCCCTTCGACGTACGCAGCCTGCGGCAGCGGCTACACGAAGCCAGGTCCCGCCTGTAGCCGCTGCCGAGCCCGCGAGGCTGCGACAAGGCCCGCAGGGCCTTCATCGGTCTTGAGATCGCCGCGCCCCTTCGGGACGTACGCAGCCTGCGGCAGCGGCTACAGGAAGCCAGGCCCCGATCCTGTAGCCGTTGCCGAGCCCGCGAGGCTGCGACAAGGCCCGCAGGGCCTTCATCGGTCTAGGGATCGCTGCGCCCCTTCGGGACGTACGCAGCCTGCGGCAGCGGCTACAGGGGTATCGGCGGTCGGATCAGCTGGGGCTTTTCGCTGCTGGCCAGACCGCCACCAACAGCAGCAACAGCGTGGCAATCAGGTAGGGCAGGCGCGGTTCGAGGGCGTAGATCAGCGAGCCGGCCAGGGGGCCGATGACCACGCCAAACCCCTGGGCCGCGCCGATGGAGCCGGCGGTGGCGCCTTGTTCGGAGGCGTCCACGGCGTTGGCCGCCAGGGCGGAGAAGGACGGGAAGATCGCACCCATGCCCGCCGCCGAGACGAAGAACCCCAGCCACAGCCCCCAGGCGCTCTCCACCAGCATGCAGCCGGCAAAACCGCTGGCGGCCAGCAGCGCGCCGGCGCGGATCATCCGCAGCGGCGGCCATTCGAGTTTGCGCACCACCAGTTGCGAGCAGATCAGCGCCACGCCGACCATGGCCAGGGCGATGCCGGCGGCCTGGGCGGCGTCGGCGCTGTCCAGGCCCAGGCGGTCGAGGGCGTAGAAGCTCACGGTGATCTGCGCGATGGACACACAGAGCATGGCGACGAAGGCCACCGCCATCGGCCGGCGCAGCCGTGGGTCGCTCAGGCGTACCGAGCGTGGCGCCTGCTTGAGGTGCAGTTCCTGGCGCGGCAGCTTGTACAGCAGCACCAGGAACGCCGCCAGCGGCAGCACGGCCATGGCGTACAGCGGCAGGCTCAGGCTGACCCGGGCCAGCAGCGCGGCCACGGCCGGCCCCAGCACCAGGCCGACGGCGTTGGCGGCGCCCAGGGTGGCCATGGCGCGAGCCCGATGCTCGGGTTCGACGTTGTCGGCGATCAGGGCAAAGCCGCCCACCGGGATGGCCGCGTAGAACACCCCGATCAGGCCGCGCCCGAGCATCAGGCCGATAAAGGCCAGCCACATGCCCGGCAACAGGTGCAGCGAAACATCGATGAACAGGCACAGCGCCCAGTAGGCGAGGGTGAAGCCGGCCGTGCCGAGCAGCAACACCCGACGGCGCCCGAAGCGGTCGCTGGCCTGGCCCCAGGGGCGCGCCAGGAGCATCCAGATCACCCCGGACACGGTCACCGCCGCGCCGGCCTGCCAGGTGGCCAGGCCGAGCACGCGCACGATCGGGCCGATCAACGAGACGAAGGCCATCATCGACATGGTGCAGGCCATGTAGGCGAGCATCAGCGGCAACAGTTTGAACGGCGCGGCGGTCTGCGGCGGTTGGGCCGTGGCAGTGGACATGCAGGGTCTTCCATGAAAGTCGGGAGTGCGCGGGAGGTTATAGACAAAACGCGCCCGCGCCCAAGGTTATTGGCGCAGGTGATGGTAACCCGGCAGGGCGGGTGACGGGGCGAGTCATCGGCACGCTGGCCGGACGCTTGCCTGTAGGCGCGAAGCTTGCTCGCGATCGCCGCGCAGCGGCGGTCGTCAAATTTCACCGCGTTGTCCTGGCGGGTTTATCGCGGGCAAGCTTCGCGCCTACGCAAGATCGGGCGGATACCCGCGACTCAGTCCAGCCCCAGCTTGCCGCGCAGGGTCGAGAGGTCTTCGGCCAGGGTGTTGACCGGGCCCACTAGCGCCTTGCGGTCGTTGTCCTTGACCTTGTCGTAGGTCTCGAAGCCGCCGTCGGCGGTTTTGTACTTGGCCAGGATCTTGTTCACCGTGGCGAAGTTCTTGTCGACCTTGGCGACGAAGGCCGGGTCCTGCTGCTCGATCTGCGCACGGAACAGGTCGACGATTTTCTTCGCCCCGTCGATGTTGCCCTGGAAGTCGTAGAGGTCGGTATGGCTGTAGCGGTCTTCCTCGCCGGAGACCTTGGTCGCGGCCACTTCCTCCAGCAGGGCGGCGGCGCCACCGACGACTTTTTCCGGTGGGAAGGTCAGGCCGGCGACGCGGGCCTGCAGGTCCTTGACGTCCTTGTTCAGGCGGTCGGCCAGGGCGTCCAGGCCCTGGGTGGAGTTCTGGGCGAACAACGAATACTCGATGCGGTGGAAGCCAGTGAAGTCCTCGGCCTCGACGCCTTGTTCGTGGTCGTCGACCCGCGAGTCGATGGCCGCGTCGAGGTCGCTGAACAGTTCGGCGATCGGCTCGATCGACTCGTAGTACACCCGGGTCGGTGCGTAGAGTTTTTTAGCCGTAGCCAAATCACCTTTCTTCACCGCGTCGGTAAAGGCCTGGGTGTGGCTCGCCAGCTCGTCGAGCTGCTCGGTGACGTAGATCTTGTAGTCGGAAATCGGCCCCACCAGCTCCAGCGGCGAGGTGGCGGCAACCGCCGACAGCGGAACATGCAGCAGGCCAAGGGTCAGCAACACAGCGAGGGGCGACTTTTTCATGGGACGTTTCCGTGGGGGGATGGAGGGTGGTCAGGCACGGGTTTTCGCTTGGGTGGCCTCGAGCAGCGTGCGGCCGAGGAAGTCCTGCTCGCCGCTGACGCCGGGCAGTGTGAAGAAATAACCGCCGCCCACCGGCTTGAGGTATTCCTCCAGGGGCTCGCCGTTGAGGCGGGTCTGTACCGCGATGAAGCCTTGCTCCAGGTCGGCCTGGTAGCAGATGAACAGCAGGCCCATGTCCAGTTGGCCGTTCTTGTTCACGCCGTTGGAGTAGTTGAACGGCCGGCGCAGGATCAGGTTGCGCTGGGTTTCGGCGGTACGCGGGTTGGCCAGGCGGATGTGGGCGTCGAGCTTGGTCAGCTGACCGTGCGGGTCCTTGCGGTAATCCGGCACCTGCTGTTCCTGCTGGCCGTCCATGGGCGCGCCCGAGGCCTTGACCCGGCCGATGATGCTTTGCTGTTCCTGCAAGGGTGTGCGGTCCCAGCGTTCGACGAAGTTGCGGATGATGCGCACCGCCTGATAGCTGCCGTGGGCGGCCCAGGCCGGTTCGTCGCTGCCTGGCTGGACCCAGACGATCCGCTCCATGGCCTTGCGGTCGTTGGAGTCGGGGTTGGCCGAGCCGTCGCGAAAACCCAGGAAGTTGCGCGCGCTCTGCGCCGGCTCGCCAGGACGCGCCGGGGCCTGGGGCGGCACGCTGCCTTCCTGCTTCCAGCGCACCAGCAGCAGGTCCGGGAGGTTTTTCACGATGTCGCGCAGGGCGTGGATATTGGTGTCGGCGGTGTTGGCGCAGAACTGCAGGCTCAGGTCGCCGTGGCAGCAGTCGGGCTCCAGCGCATCGTTGGGGAAGCCGACCATGCGTATCAGGCGCTTGGGTTTGGCCGCGGCCAGGCCGAAGCGCTCGTCGAACAGCGAGGCGCCCACCGAGACGGTGATGGTCAGGTTGTCCGGGGTCACCACCGGGCCGAGGATGCCCGAGTCCAGCGGCGGCAGTTTCGGGTCGACCTGGGGGACCGGGCCGCCGGTCATCAGGAAGCGGATGCGCTGGTCGAGGGTGCGCAGCAGTCGCTCCAGGTCTTCGCGGTCGCTGGCCAGCACGTCGAACGCCACCAGCATGCCGGCCGCCGGGCGCGGGGTGACGATGCCGCTTTGATGCTGGCCATGGAAGTCGTGGCGGTCCTGGGTCTGGTCGCTGCTCGGTGCTTGCGTGACCTGGGCGGCGGCTTTCTCGGTCTGGGCTGCTAGCGCCGGGCAGCTCAGGCTGCTGCCGGCCAAAGCCACACCGGCGGCGCCCATGCCCAGCAGCACGCGACGGCGTTGGGCGGAGAAATCTGGATTGGAAGCGTCTGAATCGTTCATCGGGAGGGCGTCTTCTGCTTACAGGCCGGAGAGGCCAAGGGCGGGATCGATTCCATCGAGTGCATCGGCCAGAACCTTGGCCTGGTCGGCGATCCGCTTGCGCTGATCGGCGCCGACACTGTCGTAGGAGGCGTAGCCCTCGGTGCTGCGCAAGGCGCTGTACTGGCTGTCGAGGGCGCCGAGGGCACCGTCGATCTGTGCCAGCAGCGGGGCGGCGGGCTTGGCCAGCAAGGGCCTCAGCAGATCGACGACCTTGCGGGTGGTCTCCAGGTTGGCGGCAAAGCCGTTGAGGTCGCTGTGGCTGTAGCGTTCTTCCTCGCCGCTGCTGGCGCGCACCTCGGCGATGCTGCGCTGGCTGCGCGCGACCAGGCTGACCAGTTGCTCCGGTGGCAGCGACTGGGCCAGCAGTTGTTGCTTGAGGCTGGCGACATCGCTGAGCAGGCGCTGGGCGATCAGCGCCAGGCCGCTCAGGTCGCGTTGCTGGAACAGCGCGTATTCGAGGCGGTGGAAACCGACGAAAGCGGGGTCCTGCTCGCGTTTTTCGAAGTAGTCGGCGCGGGCGTTGATGCGGTTGTCCAGCTCGCCCAGGCGCTGGGCGGCCGGGGCAAGACGCTGGTAGGCCGCGCGCGCCGGCAGGTACAAGGCCTGGGCCTGGGCCAGGTCGCCGGCCTGGATGGCGTGCTCCAGCTCGCTTACGGCCTTGATCAGGGCGCTGCTTTGGCGGCTCAAGTAGACCCGGAACTCCGACAGCGGGCCGATAAAGGCGACCATCGACGGCCGAGACTTGGCCTGGGCGTCGGACTCGGCGGTCGGGGTCACATGCAGGGTGCCGCGCGGGTTGCTCAGCAGGCCGCAGGTGATGGCGTAGTCGCCGGGCTGCAGCCTGGCGTTGATCACCTGGCTCAGGCCCGGCGCGATGTTTTCCCGCTCTTCGACCACCAGCACGCCGTCGAGGATTTCCCACTCCACGGCGCGGTCCGAGCGGTTGACGATACGAAAGCTCGCTGGCCCGGCCGGCACGCTCAGGGCGTTCGGCTCGCAACTGTGGGGGTGGATGGTCACGGTGATTTCGTCCTTATGCGCCTGGCGCTTGCTGGCGGCCAGCTGCGAGGCGTAATAGAACAGCCCGCCGGCGGCGATCATCACCATCACGGAGCCCGCGAGCGCCCAGCGCAGGGCGCTCGGTGTCGGGGGCTGTGGGGAGGCTTGCTGGGTCATGGAAAGGCCTTACTGGCTGGAAACGGAAGACGATGGGCTGGCGGCGGGTGCCGCGCCGGGCAGGAAGAACAGCACCAGGGTCACCAGCAGGTAGATCAGATAGGCGCCCAGGGTGCTGACGGTCGGCGCGTCCTGGTAACCGAACATGCCGGCCAGCACCGAGCCCAGCGGGCCGTCCATCGGCAGGCTGGCGCTGAAGTCGAATAGCACGCCCTGCAGGTGGTTCCAGACCCCGGCTTCATGCAGGGCCTGCACCGAGTTGGCGAGGATGCCGGCGGCCACCAGCAGGATGAACAGGCCGGTCCAGCGGAAGAACGCGCTGAGGTTCAGGCGCATGCTGCCGCTGTAGATCAGCCAGCCGACGACGATCGCCAGTACCAGGCCGAGCAGGGCGCCGATGGGCGCGGCGGGGCCCTGGCTCTGCTGGAACACCGCGAGGAGGAAGAACACGGTTTCCAGGCCTTCGCGGGCCACGGCGAAGAACACCATGGCGATCAGCGCCGTGACCTGGTGCCGGGAACCGGTCAGCGCCTGGTCCAGCGAGGCTTGCAGGGAATGCTTGAGCGAACGCGCGACCTTGCGCATCCAGAACACCATGGAGCTGAGGATGCCCACGGCCACCAGGCCGACGATGCCTTCGAAGAGTTCCTGCTGCTTTTGCGGAAACTCGGCGCTCATCAGCTCCAGGCCACCGCCCACCAGCAGGGCCAGGGCCGCGGCGAGAAACACGCCGATCCACACCGCCGGCATCCACTGGCCGCGTCCGGTCTGTTGCAGGTAACTGGCGATGATGCCAACGATGAGCGCGGCTTCGATCCCTTCGCGCAGCATGATCAGAAATGGAACGAGCATTCAGCACCGGCGGGGAGATAGATAGGGAGCTAAGTTGTAACATAATGATACGTATTCACAAATGGCTATGATTGCCATTTGCTGAACGGCAGCTGAACAGGGCGCGTTTACCAGGTCGGCCTCTGGTCTTTGGGGGAGGCTTTTTGCAGGAGCGAGCTTGCTCGCGATAGCGCCAGATCAGATGCCCGCGGTGCTAACCGGATTGATCGCGAGCAAGCTCGCTCTTATAGGGCGCGGGGAGGTCAGGCGAGGTTCTGTTCGGTCAGGCGCTGCACGGCCAGGCGCCGGTAGTGGGAAGGGGTCATGCCCTTGAGTTGCTGGAAGCGCCGGTTGAAGTTGGAGATGTTGTTGAAGCCGGACTCGAAGCACACGTCGGTCACCGGCTTGTCGCCGTCGGCCAGCAGTTCGCAGGATTTGCTGATGCGCAGGCGATTGACGAACTCGACGAAGCAGCGGCCGGTGGCCTGCTTGAACACCCGGGAGAAGTAGGTGGGTTTCATGCCCAGGTAGTCGGCGACTTCCTCCAGCGGCAGTTCGCGGGCGTAGTGGGCGAAGATGTAGTCCACCGCGCGGTTGGTGCGGTCGACGTTGTGCTCGTCCGCCAGCTGCACCGTGGTGGCGCCGGACAGCAACTGGTAATCGTCACAGGTGGCCAGCAGTTCCAGCAGGATGAAGAAGTGCCCGAGGCGGGTGATGCCGCTGGAATCGGCGATGCGCTGCATCAGGTCCATGGCCTGGGCGATGGTGCGCTTGCAGCGAAACTCGATGCCGTACTGCGCGCGCTCCAGCAGCGGCGCCAGGCTCTTGAGTTCGGCGAAGACTTGATAGCCGCTTTCGAACAGCTCGTCGGTGAAGTTCACCAGCATGTCGCGCTTGGCCACCACTTCGTCCTCGGCCACCTGGCTGATCCAGTTGTGGGGCAGGTTGGGGCCGGTGAGGAACAGCGATTCGGGGTAGAAGTTGCCGATGTAGTCGCCGATGAACACCTTGCCGGAGCTGGCGACGATCAGGTGCAGTTCGTATTCCTTGTGGAAATGCCAGCGCACCAGGGGGCAGGGGAAGCCGTGCTGGCGATAGATGATCGACAGGCCGTTGTGGTCGTCCATCAATTCGTAGGAAGGGTCGGTGACTCTTGCTGATCGGCTCATGGCGCTGTGCTTTTTATCGTTGTTGCGTCCGATCATGCCTCCTTCAAACCCTCAGCACCAGTGCCGGCCGTTACACCTGTAGCCGCTGGCGCAGCCTGCGACAAGGTCCGCAGGACCTTCAGGGCCCTCAAGAGCGGCGCCCCCTTCGGGGTCGATCGCAGCCTGCGGCAGCGGCTACAGGGCCGGGTGTCCGGGGATCGGCGGACGTCTCTCAGGCCAGGCGGTTTTTCGCTTCGATCCACTGCGCCATGTACTGGGTGCTCTTGTGGTGATGGTGACGCAGCATGCCGCCGGTGAAGTTGTCGCGGCGCAATTGCGCCAGGTTCGCCCGGCAGTGCTGCAGGCGCTCGATCAGGGCCGGGCCGTGGACCTGCTGCCGATAGCGCGCAAGCAACAGTTGGCGCCCCTGTTCCTGGGCCGCGCTCCACAGCGCCTGGTCCTGGTACAGGCGCACCGCCGCCGCGGCGATGGCGCTGGCCGACTCGGCCACCGCTCCCGGCCAGGGCGCGTCGCCGTGCATGGCTTCGGCGCCGACCGGGGTGGTGACGCTCGGCGTGCCACAGAGCATGGCGTCCAGCAGCTTGCCCTTGATGCCCGCGCCGAAGCGCAGCGGCGCCAGGCAGATCCGCGCGGCGGACATGACTTCTAACGCATCCTCGGCCCAGTTCATCACCTGGAAACCCTGGGCCGGGTTGTGCAGGGCCGCGGCCTTGGGCGGGGTGTAGGCGCCATAGATATGCAGCTGTGCGCCCGGCAGCTGCTGGCGGATCAGCGGCCACACGGCGTTCTTCATCCACAGCACCGCGTCCCAGTTCGGCGCGTGGCGGAAGTTGCCGATGCTCAGGAAGTGCGCCCGTTCGGCGAAGGGCACATAGCTGTGCGGCATTTGCTCGGGCATCAGCGGGCACCAGTGCAGCAAGGCCGGCGGCAAACCGAATTGCCCGACCAGCAGCTCGATCTCGAACTCGGAGATCATCAGGCTCAGGTCGCAGCGGTACAGCGCAGCGATCTCGCGCCGGGCCTGGTCGGTGTCGGCCATGGCGGCGAACTCCTGCGCGGCGGCGGGGGCGAACAGGGCGCTGAAGTCATCGTTGTCGTCGCTGGCCTTGAGGCGCTCCTTGAGGCGCTGATGGCGGGCGTGGCGCAGGCTCTGCAGATCGGAGGTCTCGAGCACGCGCAGCGCGCCGGGGCACTGTTGCTCGACGCGCCAGCCGAACTGTTCCTCCATCATGAACTGGTCGAACAGCACGATATCCGGCGCCAGTTCGGCGATGAAACGGTCGAAGCTGCTGTTGTTCAGTTCGATCGGGCACTCGCGGATGCCCAGGGCGCTCAGGTCTTCCGTGTGCTCGCCGGGGTTGGCCGGGCTGCTGAAGGTGATGTCCCAGCCTTGCCGGAGGAGGACCTGGAGGATCTGCATCAAGTGCCCGCTGGCCGCCGATGAGCGGGGTTCGGGCCAGACGTAACCAATGACCAGGACTTTGGTGGCGGCGGTCGGACTCATGAGTGGGCATTCCTGAAAAGCGCGGGGGTGTCTGCGGGGGGCGCCATTAAACCACAGCAGGGCGCTGGCGCGGCCGCCCTGGCGCCCATGGCCGAGGCGCTCGGTGGGTCGGCGCGGGTTACCGAGGGTTCAGCCGAGGATGGCGCGGACCTTGTCGCGCAACTGGTCGATGGAGAAGGGCTTGCCGATCACCGCCATGCCGGCGGGCACCTCGATGTTTTCCGCGTAGCCGCTGGCGAACAGCACCGGCAGCTCCGGGCGCAAGGCGCGGGCGCTGGCCGCCAGTTCCTTGCCGTCCATGCCGGGCAGGCCGACGTCGGTCATCATCAGGTCGATCCGCAGCGCGCTGTCCTGCAATAGGGCCAGGGCCTCTTCGCTGCCCGCGGCTTCCAGCACCTTGAATTCCAGCTCTTCCAGCACATCGACAATCAGCATGCGGACGATGGCATCGTCTTCGACGACCAGGATGGTGGAATCGGTGGGGGACATGGCAAGGCTCTCGAAAAAATGGAAAAAAAGGACGGCAGCGGAAAAAAGTGCTTGTCTCTTGCATCAGTAAATAACGCGCAATGACAAGTTCCCGAACCTGTACAAAAAAGTAATCCTGTACAAGCTGTGCCAGAATAACCCGTCTGATCGAGGGCGGGCAGTGCAGGATGAAAAATTGCCACCGAGCTTGTCGCAAGCATAGATACGCTGCCCTCCTTTGGGGCAAACTCCATGGTTTTTACCCTTCACCAAGGCCTTTCAATGATCTCTTCGTCTTCGGTCGATGAACAGAGTTTTCGCAAGCTGCTAAGCCGCAACATCGCGCTTCCCCTGGGCGTGGGCGTGCTCAGCGCGGTGGTCTTCGTGTCCCTGATCAGCTATCTGCTCTCGGCGATCCAGTGGGTCCAGCACAGCGATCGGGTGATCAACGGCATCAACCAGGCGGCCAAGCTGACGGTCGACCTGGAAACCGGCATGCGCGGCTTCCTGATCACCGGCGACGAGCATTTTCTCGACCCGTATGAAGTGGCCAAGCCGCAGATCTTCAGCGAATTGCGCGAGCTGCGGGGGCTGGTGGCGGATAACCCACAGCAGGTGGATCGCTTCAAGCGCCTGGAAGCCTTGCAGGAAGAGTGGGGCCTGCACGCGAAAAACATGATCGAGATGCGTCGCCAGGAGGGCGATTATCGCCGCTCGGTGCAGTCCGGCCGGGGCAAGCGCCTGACCGACCAGATGCGCAAGGAATACGACGACGCGGTGGCGATGGAGCAGCAACTGCGGGTCGATCGCAATGAGAATGTCACGCGCACCACGGTCCTCAGCGTGGTCCTGTACCTGCTGTTCGTGGTGGTGATCAGCGGCTTGCTGGCCTATATCGGGCGCCGCGACCTGCTCAACCTGTCGAAGAGCTATAGCGCCAACCTCGAGGCCCAGCAGCAAAGTGCCCGGAGCCTGGCGCGACAGGCCTGGCTGCGCAGTGGCCAGACCGAACTGGCCGAGCAGTTGCTGGGGCAACTGACGCTGAACCTGCTGGGGCGCAACCTCCTGCAGTTCTGCGCGCAATACCTGGGCAGCGTGGTGGCGGCGCTGTACGTGCGTGAAGAGCACGGCGGCCTCAAGCGCGTGGCCGCCTACGGCTTCTCCCGCGAGCAGGAAGAGCGCGAACAGTCGATTTTCCTCGGTGAAGGCATGGTCGGCCAGGCGGCCCAGCAGGACCGGCTGATCCGCCTGGACGAGGTGCCCGCCGATTACTTCAAGGTCAGCTCCGGCCTGGGCGAAGGCGTGCCGCGCAGCGTGCTGGTGGTGCCGACCAGCGACGACGACCGGGTCAACGGGGTGATCGAGCTGGGCTTCCTGCGGGCCCTCAGCGAACGTGACGTCGAGCTGCTGGAACTGATCGCCGGCAATATCGGCACCGCCATCGAGGGCGCGCGTTATCGCCAGCGCCTGCAGGAAGTGCTGGCCGAAACCCAGCAGCTCAACGAAGAGCTGCAAGTGCAACAGGAAGAACTGAAGACCGCCAACGAGGAGCTTGAGGAACAGTCGCGGGTGCTCAAGGAGTCCCAGGTGCACCTGGAGGCCCAGCAGGTGGAGCTGGAGCAGACCAACGAGCAACTGGCGGAGCAGCGCGACGCCATGGACCGCAAGAACGGCGAGCTGAACCAGGCCCAGGTGCAGCTGCAGGAGCGTGCCGAGGAGCTGCAGCGTTCGAGCAAGTACAAGTCCGAATTCCTCGCCAATATGTCCCACGAGTTGCGCACGCCGCTGAACAGCTCGCTGATCCTGGCCAAGCTGCTGGCGGAAAACGCCGAGGAAAACCTCACTGCCGAACAGGTGCAGTTCGCCGAGTCGATTTATTCGGCGGGCAACGATCTGCTCAACCTGATCAACGACATTCTCGATATTTCCAAGGTAGAAGCCGGCAAGCTCGAAGTGCGTCCGGAAAACGCCAGCGTCGCGCGCCTGGTGGAAGGCCTGCGCGGGCTGTTCCAGCCGCTGACCGCGGACAAGGGCCTGGAATTTTGTGTCGAGTTGCAGCCCGGCGCGCCTTCGATGCTGTTCACCGACTGCCAGCGGGTCGAGCAGATTCTCAAGAACCTGCTGTCCAACGCGGTGAAGTTCACCGAGAAGGGCCAGGTCAGCCTGAGCGTGTCGCGCGAGCCCGAGGTGGGCATTGCCTTTGCTGTGCGCGACTCAGGGATAGGCATCGCCCCGGAACAGCAGGAAAGCATTTTCGAAGCCTTCCGCCAAGCCGATGGCACCACCAATCGCCGTTATGGCGGCACGGGCCTGGGGTTGTCGATTTCCCGCGACCTGGCGGCATTGCTCGGCGGTTCGATCACGGTCGCCAGCGAGCCGGGGCAGGGCAGTGTCTTCACCCTGGTGCTGCCGGAACAGTACGTCGAGCACGCACCGGAGCCGCAAGAGGCGGCCAGGCCCGCCGCCGTGCGGGTGATGCCGGCGCCGAGCAAACCGGCTACGCCGCCGATTCCCCCGGTGCCCGAGGTGGAGATTGCGCGTTTCGCCGACGATCGCGACAAGGCGCCGTTCGCCACCCGCTGCATCCTGGTGGTGGAGGACGAACCGAACTTTGCCCACATTCTGTATGACCTGGCCCACGAGCTGGATTACCAGTGCCTGGTGGCCCACGGCGCCGACGAGGGCTACAGCCTGGCCGAGCAGTTCGTGCCGGACGCGATCCTGCTGGACATGCGCCTGCCGGATCATTCCGGGCTGACGGTGTTGCAGCGCCTCAAGGCGCATGCCACCACCCGGCATATCCCGGTGCATGTGATCTCCGTGGAGGACCGGGTCGAAGCCGCCATGCACATGGGCGCCATCGGCTATGCGGTCAAGCCCACCACCCGCGAAGAGCTCAAGGACGTGTTCGCCCGCCTGGAGGCCAAGCTCACCCAGAAGGTCAAGCGGGTGCTGCTGGTGGAGGACGACGACCTGCAGCGCGACAGCATCGCCCGGCTGATCGGCGACGACGACATCGAGATCACCGCCGTCGGCCTGGCCCAGGAGGCCCTGGAACTGCTGCGCGACAACCTCTACGACTGCATGGTCATCGACCTGAAATTGCCGGACATGCTCGGCAACGACCTGCTCAAGCGCATGTCCACCGAGGATATCTGCTCGTTCCCGCCGGTGATCGTCTACACCGGGCGCAACCTGACCCGCGACGAAGAGGCGGAGCTGCGCAAGTATTCGCGCTCGATCATCATCAAGGGCGCGCGCTCGCCCGAGCGCCTGCTGGACGAAGTGACCCTGTTCCTGCACAAGGTCGAGTCCCAGCTGTCCCATGAGCGGCAGAAGATGCTCAAGGCCGCCCGCAGCCGCGACAAGGTCTTCGAGGGGCGCAAGGTCCTGCTGGTGGACGACGATGTGCGCAATATCTTCGCCCTCACCAGTGCCCTGGAGCAGAAGGGCGCGATCGTGGTCATCGGCCGCAATGGCCATGAGGCGATCGCCGAGCTCAACGAAGTCGAGGACATCGACCTGGTGCTGATGGACGTGATGATGCCCGAGATGGACGGCTACGAAGCCACCCAGGAAATCCGCAAGCAGCCGCGCTGGCGCAAGCTGCCGATCATCGCGGTGACCGCCAAGGCGATGAAGGACGATCAGGAGCGCTGCCTGCAGGCCGGGGCCAACGATTACCTGGCCAAGCCGATCGACCTCGACCGGCTGTTTTCCCTCATTCGAGTCTGGTTACCCAAGATGGAAAGAATCTAGTGGAGCGCAATACCGAGATCGAACTGCGCCTGTTGATCGAAGCTATCTACCTCAAGTACAGCTACGACTTCCGCGATTACTCCGGCGCCTCGATCAAGCGCCGGATCAACCATGCGCTGCGCCAGTTCGAATGCAAGACCATTTCCGCCCTGCAGGAGCGGGTGCTGCACGATCCGGGCGCGTTCATGCAGCTGCTGCAGTTCCTGACGATCCCGGTCAGCGAGATGTTTCGCGACCCGTCGCACTTCCTGGCGATTCGCCAGGAAGTGGTGCCGCTGCTCAAGACCTATCCCTCGATCAAGGTCTGGATCGCTGGCTGCAGCACCGGTGAGGAGGTCTATTCCATGGCCATCCTGTTGCGCGAGGAAGGGTTGCTCGAGCGCACCATCATCTACGCCACCGATATCAATCCCAGCTCCCTGGAGAAGGCCAAGCAGGGCATCTTTTCCCTGGAGAACATCCGCGCCTACACCCAGAACTACCAGCAGGCCGGCGGTTTGCGCTCCTTTGCCGACTACTACACGGCGGCCTACGACTACGCGATCTTCGACAAGACCTTGCGTGAGAACGTGACCTTCGCCGATCACAGCCTGGCGACCGACAGCGTGTTTTCCGAAACCCAGCTGATTTCCTGTCGCAACGTGCTGATCTATTTCAACAAGAAGTTGCAGGACCGGGCCTTCGGCCTGTTCCACGAGTCGCTCTGCCACCGTGGGTTCCTGGTGCTGGGCAGCAAGGAAACCTTGGACTTCTCGGCCTACGGCGAGCATTTCGAGCCGCTGGTCAAACAAGAACGGGTCTACCGCAAATCATGAACGATGACGCCAACGGGCAATCCGCCTTGCCGCGGGTCGAGGCCATAGTGATAGGTGCGTCGGCCGGCGGCGTCGAGGCGTTGCTGAAAATCTTCACGGCGTTTCCCGAGGGCTTCAGCCTGCCGATAGTGGTGGTGCTGCACCTGCCCGAAGAGCATCGCAGCCAATTGGCCGAGCTGTTCGCCCGGCGCCTGGCGCTGCCCGTGAAAGAGGCCCGCGACAAGCAGAGCATCGAGCGCGGCACCCTGTATTTCGCCGTGCCCGGTTATCACTTGTCGGTGGAGCAGGACCGCAGCCTGTCCCTGAGCCAGGAGGAGCGCGTGCATCATTCGCGTCCCGCCATCGATTACCTGTTCGACTCCGCCGCCGATGCCTATGGCCCGCGCCTGGCCGCGGTGCTGCTGACCGGGGCCAACCAGGACGGCGCCCATGGCCTGGCCCAGGTCAAGCGGCGCGGTGGCCTGAGCGTTGTCCAGGACCCGGCCGAGGCCCAGGTGGCGACCATGCCCGAAGCGGCCATCGCGCTGCACCGACCGGATTACATTCTCCCTTTGCACGGCATCAGCCGTCTGCTTGTCGAGCTGGAACGAATCGCATGTTAAGTAATATCCAAGCCAAGCTGCTGATCGTCGACGATCTGCCAGAGAACCTGTTGGCCCTCGAAGCGCTGATCAAGCGCGAGGACCGCCAGGTGTACAAGGCGCTGTCAGCGGACGAGGCATTGTCGCTGTTGCTCCAGCATGAGTTCGCCATGGCCATCCTCGATGTGCAGATGCCCGGCATGAACGGCTTTGAGCTGGCCGAGCTGATGCGCGGCACCGAGAAGACCAAGAACATCCCCATCGTGTTCGTCAGCGCCGCCGGGCGCGAGCTCGACTATGCCTTCAAGGGCTACGAAAGCGGCGCGGTGGACTTTTTGCACAAGCCGCTGGATACCCATGCGGTGAAGAGCAAGGTCAATGTGTTCGTCGACCTGTACCGGCAGAGCAAGGCCATGAAGCAGCAGGTCGAAGCCCTGGAGCAGAGCCGGCGCGAGCAGGAGGCGTTGCTCAAGCAGTTGCAGGCGACCCAGAACGAACTGGAGCAGGCGGTGCGCATGCGTGACGACTTCATGTCGATCGTCGCCCACGAGGTGCGCACGCCGCTGAACGGCCTGATCCTGGAAACCCAGCTGCGCAAGATGCACCTGGCCCGCGACAACGCTTCCGCGTTCACCCTGGACAAGATGCATGCCATGGTCGACCGCGACGAGCGCCAGATCAAAAGCCTGATCCGCCTGATCGAGGACATGCTGGACATCTCGCGGATCCGTACCGGCAAGCTGTCGATCCGCCCGAGCCGGGTCGACCTGGTGCAGCTGGTGCGCGGCCTGCTGGAGAATTTCGCGCCCCAGGTCGAGGCCGCCGAGTCGTCGATTGCCCTGAACGCCGAAGACTCGGTACTCGGCCAGTGGGACGAGTTCCGCATCGAACAGGTGATCTCCAACCTGCTGACCAATGCCTTGCGCTATGGCGCCAAGAGCCCGATCGAAGTACGGGTCTACAGCGCGGGCGGGCAGGCGCGGGTCGAAGTGCGCGATCACGGGATCGGCATCAGCGAGGAAAACCAGGCGCGTATCTTCCAGCAGTTCGAGCGCGTCTCTGTCAATCATGCGGTGGCCGGGCTCGGGCTGGGGTTGTTCATTTCCGAGCAGATCGTCACCGCCCATGGCGGCACCATCGAAGTCGACAGCCGGATCGGCGAAGGTGCCTTGTTTCGCGTTTGTCTGCCGCTGTAGGAAAACACCGGCTCCCACGCAACCTTCTGGATGACCGGATGGTCGTATCAGCAGCTATTGACCGAACAAAGGCTTCTCATGAGTGAAGATGCACAAGACGTCGTACTGATCGTCGAAGATGAACCGGTGATTCTGATGTTGCTCGCCGACTATCTGTCGGGCCTGGGCTACCGGGTGCTGCAGGCGGAAAACGGCGAGCAGGCATTCGAGATCCTCGCCAGCAAACCGCACCTGGATGTGATGATCACCGACTACCGGCTACCGGGCGGGATTACCGGGGTGATGATCGCCGAACCCGCGGTGAAACTGCGCCCCGACCTCAAGGTGATTTTCATCAGTGGCTATCCCACCGAGATTCTCGAATCCGGCAGCCCCATCGCGAGAAGCGCGCCGATCCTGGCCAAGCCCTTCGACCTCGACAGCCTGCAAGAGCAGATCCAGCGCTTGCTGGCGTGACCTCCTGCAGCCGGCACCGGGCATGTAGCCGCTAGCAAGATCGTCCATCGACCCGCGCGGCGTATCACACAACACGCATGTTCAGGACTTGCGCCTGCAAAGCAGGCGTAAATCCAGGCCGCGCACTCCACTTGGTCCACCGCAGAATCAGGTTTTGCGACAACTGCGTTGTCGATCGCAGCCTCGCAAGCTCGGCAGCGGCTACAGGGAATAGCCTTTACAGACCTTGCTGCAAGGCCGGATCGTCAGGGTTCTGTTGTTCCAGCTGGGCCAGCAGGATCTGCACGTTCTGCAGCTGGCCGCTTTCCTTCCAGTACTTGATCAGCAGCACCCGCGCCTTGCGGTTGGCGGGTTGGCGCTGGACGATTTCCTCGAGCTGTTTCTGCGCCGCTTCCAGCTCTTCCTGGCTGTGCAGGGTGGTGGCCAGGTCGTAGCGGTAATTGGCGTTGTTCGGCTCCAGCTCCACGGCGCGGGACAGGCCGAGCAGGGCGAACTCGCCCTGGTCGTGGTGCAGCAGCCATATGCCCAGGGCGTGTTGCAGGTAGGCGGAATCCTGTTGCGCCTGCAGCTGTTTGGCCAGCAACTGGCGGGCGGCTTCGCTGCGGCCCTGGCGGTCGAGCACCTCCAGTTGCAGGATCACCGCTTGCAGGTTGTCCGGTTGCAGGCTCAAGGCGTGCTCCAGCGTCTGCTGGGCCTGGTCCAGGTTGGCGTTGTGCAGGTACAGGCGCGCCAACTGGTATTGCGCCTCGACGTTCTCCGGCTGGGCCTTGAGCACCTGGGTGTACTCATCGATCACTTGCTGCAGCGGCCCGAAATACAGGCCCTGTTCATCCGGCGACAGGCCGAGCAGGGCGGTGACGGCGGCGAAGCGCACGCCTTGCACTTCATCGTCCAGCAGCGGGCCGATCAGCAGGCTGCGCTGGCGCGCCGGGACCAGGCCGAGCACCGCCTGGATGGCGGCCTCGCGGACCTCGGGCTCGGCGTGGTGCAGGCCGGCGTCGGCCAGTTTCAGCGCCTGTGGGCTGGGGTAGTTGTGCAGCTCGGCGAGCAGGCGGATGCGCCGGCTGTCCGACAGGTCTGGACGCCCCAGCTGTTGATACAGCACCCGCGCCGCGCCGGGCTGGCCATTGCGCGCCTGTTCCAGCGCCTTGCCGTAACCGTGCCTGATCGCATCCGGCACCGCCGGTGGCGTGGTACGCAGGAACAGCCACGCCAGGCCCAGGGCCAATACGACGAGGAGGCTGATCAACAGGGTGCGGCGGGGCTTGGTCATGCAGGCATCCATGGCAGGGCGGCTTTACGAAGGCGCAAGCTTCGGTCAGGTTCCCCTCGGAGTCAAACCCGCTTGCGGGACGGCGGGCAGGACTCGGGTTTTCGCGACGGGGCCAGGCCGCAAGAGCCGCGCCGGCTGGTCCAATCACTCTGCTTGACCACGTGGTTGGCGCGAACGATCGACAGTTCGGGAAAAATTGCCTTCCTGCCGGGAAGGCCGGGACGATAAGCTTTCCCGGCCGCAGACTGACTACGCTAGCCGCAGGTGCCCCTTTGTCCAGAACCCACTCATGCAGCCACTGATCAATTACTTCAAGGTCGTGATCCACCCGGGAGGCGCGGTGCTGCGCTTCGCCCTGCGTACCATCGCCGCCGGCCTCTTGACCCTGTACCTGGCGTTCATCTTCGACCTCGACCAGCCCAAGTGGTCGCTGATGGCGGTGATCATCGTCAGCCAGCCCCTGGCCGGCATGGCCCTGGCCCGCAGTTTCGGCCAGGTGGTCGGCACCACCCTGGGGGCCGCGGTGGCGGTGCTGATCATGGCGATCTTCCCCCAGGCGCCGCTGCCGTTCCTGGTCACCCTCGGCCTGTGGCTGGCGTTGTGCACCGCCGGCGGCACCTTGCTGCGCTACACCAGCTCCCAGGCCTTCGTGCTCAGTGGCTACACCGCGGTGGTGGTGGCGATGCTGGCGATCCCCGATCAAGGCAACACCCTGATGCTGGCCATTACCCGGGTCACCGAAACCCTGCTGGCGGTGGCCTGCGTCTGCGTGGTCAGCCTGCTGACGGCGCGCCCGGAGGCCGTGGCCCATGGTTACTTCGCCAAGATCGACCAGGTGCTCAAGTTGCTGGCGACCCACGCCGCGGCGGCGATCCGCACCGACGAAAGCGAGGCCGACTTCCACAAGCGGCAGATGCAGTTGCTGGGCGAGATCAGCACCCTGGAAGGTTTGCGCCGCCACCTGTATTTCGACGCGCCACGCCTGCGCAGCGCCGATGGCCTGGTGCAACTGTTGGGCAACCAGCTGGTGCTGCTGACCTCGCGCCTCACCGTACTGCGCCACCAGCGCGAACTGCTGCGGGCGCGCTGGGTCGGCGAGCTGCCGGAGGCGATCCAGCAACTGCGCGCCGACGAACTGGCGTTTCTCGACGAACTGGCGCAGCACGGCCGCGCCTTGCCCGCCGCCTCGCGGCAGCAGTTCGCGCAGTTGCAGCAGCGTTTCGACGAACAGGCGCGGCGCGCCGAGCGCGAGGCCGATGCCTTGCCCGCGACCCTGCGCTCCCTGGCCTGGGCCCTGCGCTGGGAGCAGGCGCGGATGCTCAAGCAGCTCGAAGACATTCTTGAATTCAGCGATGCCATCCAGGACGGTCGCCAGGCCAGTTGCCTGTACCGCCAGGGTCGCTCAAACCCACTGCACCTGGACTGGCCGCTGGCGGCGATGAATGCGCTGCGGGCCTTCACCGCGCTGCTGGTCGCCGGGCTGATCTGGATCGAAACCGCCTGGGACGGCGCGCGTTCGAGCATGGTCCTGGTGGGCATTCTCTGTTCGCTGATGGCGACCTTCCCGCGGCCCTTGGCGGCGGCGCAAAGCTATATGCGCGGCCAGGCCCTGGCGCTGGTGATCTCGGCGGTCTACGTCTTCGCCCTGGTGCCCTTGATCGGCGATTTCGAATGGCTGGCGCTGTTGCTGGTGCCGCTGCTGTATACGGTCGCGGTGGGCCTGGCCAGCCCGATGACCGCCGGGATCGGCATGGGCCTGGGGCTGTCGAGCCTGCTGATGATCGGCCCACAGAACATCGGCGCCTGGCAGAACAATGCCGCTCAATGGTTCGAGTTCGCCGGGGCCTATGTCAGCGGCGGGGTGCTGTCGTTGCTGGTCTATGCGTTCATTTTCCCGTTCAACCCGGTGCTGCGCATTCGCCGCTTGTTCCGCGACACCCGCGAGCAGGTGTACGCCTTGCAGAAAACCACGGCCAGCGATGAGGAGCAGTTTGTCTTCGAGAGCCGCATGGTCGACCGCCTGACCCAGATGCTCGGGCTATTGCCCGCCGCCGCCGACCGGGCTTCCGTCGAGCGTTTCGAGACCAGCCTGGCCTGCATGACCCTGGGCGTGGCGATGAACCAGCTCAAGCAGCAGAGCCTGGACAACCCCTGGCTGAGCAGCGCGGCCAACGCCGACCTGCAGCAGTTGCTGCGGCGGGTCGGGCGCTATGTGGCGGGGCGCCCGGGGCTGGATGTGGACCCACTGCTGGCGCGGCTGCGGGAACTGGGCGACCACCTGGACCAGTTGCACGCCGACGACCGGCCCCAGGCCCACGAACAGCTGTGGTCGGTGTTCCGCATGCGCGTCTCGCTGCTGATTGTCGGCGCTTTCCTGGAGCGCTACCGCCCCATGCTGCAACCCACGGAAACAGGAGAACCGGCCCTTGCCCATTGATTTCGAATTCGGCGGCGTCTACCTGCCGCCCATTGCCCAGGCCCTATTGCTGGCCTTGCCGATTTTCCTGCTGCTCGACTGGGGGCTGCGGCGCCTCGGTGTATTGCGTTTCGTCTGGCACGAAGCATTGTTCGAAGGGGCGCTGTATGCCTGCGTCTGCGCCACGGTCATTCTGTTGATGGGAAGCCTATGAATCTGAAAAACACCCTGGCCCGTTCGATCACCCTGGTGGCGGTAGTGCTGGCGCTGGTGCTGGGCTGGTTCGCCTGGGAGCATTACACCCGCGCGCCCTGGACCCGCGATGCGCGGGTGCGGGCCGATGTGGTGACCCTGTCGGCGGACGTCGCCGGGCGCATCGTCAGCCTACGGGTGCAGGACAACCAGCACGTGGACAAGGGCCAGCTGTTGCTGGAGATCGACCCGGCGCAATATGCCCTGGCCGTGGAGCATGCCAAGCGCTCGGTGGAAGTGGCGGTCGCCACCCTCGGCCAGTCCGAGGCGGCGATTGCCGCCAGCGCGGCGCAGCTCAAGCAGCGGCAAAGCGAAGAACGCCGGCGCCGCAGCCTGAAGCAGGGCTTCGCGATTTCCGGCGAGGAGTGGGAGAAGTCCAATACCGATGTGGCGGTGGCCCAGGCCGACCTGTTGCGCGACCAGGCCAACCTCGGCTTGGCCCAGGCCAACGTGCACCTGGCCCAGGCCGCGCTGAAGCAGGCCGAACTGGACCTGCAGCGCACCCGGGTCGAAGCCCCGGTCAGCGGCTACGTGACCAACCTGCAGACCCGCCAGGGCGACTACGCCAGTGCCGGCGCGGCCTTGCTGGCCCTGGTGGACAGCGACTCCTTCTATATCAGTGGTTATTTCGAGGAGACCAAGCTGCCGCGGATCGAGGAGGGCAGCGCAGTGCGCATCCAGCTGATGAGCGGCGAGACCTTCAACGGCAAGGTGCAGAGCATTGCCTTCGCCATTACCGACCGTGAGAACTCCCAGGGCAGCCGCCTGCTGGCCAACATCAACCCCAGCTACACCTGGGTCAAGCTGGCGCAGCGGGTGCCGGTGCGGATCGCCATCGACCCCGATTACCCGGGCAAGGACAGGTTGCGCGCCGGCACCACGGCGACGGTGACGGTGCTGGAATAGGCGATGCTTTTTGCCAGGCGAAAAAAAGCCCCGTGACCGAATGAGAACACGGGGCAAAAAATTGGTTGGTTGCGGCCAACCAAAGGAGCTCGGTTGAAGCCTTATTTGCTGGCGACCGTCTCCGGCTGCCAGCCGCCACCCAGGGCCTTGTAGATGGCGACGATGCCACGGTACAGGTCGACCTCGGCCTGGGCCTGGGAGTCCTCGGCGGCCAGGCGTTCGCGCTGGGCGTCGAGCAGCACCAGGAAATCGACGGTGCCTTCGCGGTAGCGGATTTCCGCCAGGTCGGCCGCGGCGCGGCTCGACTCGCTCTGGCGAATCAGCGAGATCAGGCGTTGCTGGCGCTTGCCGTAGTCGCTGAAAGCGTTTTCCGACTCTTCCAGGGCCAGCAGCACTTGCTGCTCGTAGGTCGCCAGGGCGCCGTCGGCGTCGGCATTGGCGCCCCGCAGGCGGGCGCGCACGCTGCCCAGGTCGAAGGCCGCCCAGGTAATGCTCGGGCCCAGGGCCCAGGCATTGGCGGCCGAGGAGCCGATCTGCGAACCACGGCCGGCGGTGAAGCCGAGAAAGCCGCTGAGGCTGAGCCGCGGGAACAGGTCGGCCTTGGCCACGCCGATCCGCGCGGTGGCGGCGGCCAGCTGCCGTTCGGCGCTGAGGATGTCCGGGCGGCGCTGCAGCAGTTCGCCCGGGTCGCCGATTGGCAGGGCCTTGGCAATCGCCGGCAACTGCGCGGGCTTGAGATCGACACTGAGCTTGTCCGGACGCTCGCCCAGCAGGGTGGCGATACGGTTGCGCTGGCGCACCTGTTCGGCCTGCAGTTGCGGCACGCTGGCCTCTACCGCGGCCAGGCGCGCATCGGCGCGGACCACGTCGAGCTGGTCGCCGACGCCGGCGTCACGCAGGCTTTCGGTGATCTTGCGCGACTCCTGCTGGTTGTCCAGGTTGGCCAGGGCGATCTTTTCCCGCAGCTGGGCGCCACGCAGCTGGCCGTAGGCGTCCACCAGCTCGGCAATCATGGTGACTTGCAGCTGGTAGAGGTCGGCCTCGGCGGCCTGCTGGTCGGCTTCGCTGGCTTCCAGGTTGCGCTGGATGCGGCCGAACAGGTCCAGCTCCCAGGCCATGTCCAGGCCCAGGTCGTAGCGTTCGCTGTTGACCCGGCGGGTGGTCTGGCCGGGGATCTGCCCCTTGGCCAGATCGCTGCTGGCACGGCTGGTGATGGTCGGCATCGCATCGTTGCTGGCGTCGTCGCGGATCGCCCGGGCGGCCCGCAGACGGGCGAAGGCCACGCGCAATTCACGGTTGCCCTGCAGGGACTTTGTCACCAGCTGGTTGAGCACCGGGTCGTCGAACTGCTGCCACCAGATGCCTTCGAAGCGCGCGCGGTCGAACTGCTTCTGGCCCGCGGCGCCATCGGCGGCGGCCGCGATATGGGCCGCCTCGGTGGTCGGGGTCTGGTAGTCCGGGCCGACGGCACAGGCGCTCAGGGCCAGTGCCAGCAAACTCGGCAGGAAGACTTTCAGGCTCATTGTTGCGCCTCCAGTTTCAGGGCACGGGTCGCTTTGCGGGCTTCGCTGCGCTCCACATAGTTGCGGATCAGGACGTAGAACAACGGGGTCAGCAGCAGGCCGAAGAAGGTCACCCCGAGCATCCCGGAGAACACCGCGACACCCATGGCATGACGCATTTCCGCGCCGGCGCCGCTGGAGAACACCAGGGGCACCACACCCATGATGAAGGCGAACGAGGTCATCAGGATCGGCCGCAGACGCAGGCGGCAGGCTTCCAGGACCGCGGCCAGCGGATCAAGGCCCTCTTGCTGCTTGTCCTTGGCGAACTCGACGATCAGGATCGCGTTCTTGCACGCCAGGCCCACCAGTACGATCAGGCCGATCTGGGTAAAGATGTTGTTGTCGCCACCGGACAGGATCACCCCGGCGATAGCCGACAGCAGGGTCATGGGCACGATCAGGATCACCGCCAGCGGCAGGCTCCAGCTCTCGTATTGCGCGGCCAGTACCAGGAAGGCCAGCAGCACGCAGAGCGGGAAGACGAACAGCGCGGTGTTACCGGCCAGGATCTGCTGGTAGGTCAGCTCGGTCCATTCGTAGGTCATGCCGTTGGGCAGTTCTTCCTTGAGCAGTTTCTCGATCGCCGCTTCCGCCTGGCCGGAGCTGTAGCCCGGTGCGGCCGCGCCGTTGATTTCCGCAGTGACGAAGCCGTTGTAGTGCATCACGCGGTCGGGACCGGCGGTGTCACTGACCTTGATGAAGGTCGCCAGCGGGATCATCTCGCCCTTGTTGTTGCGTACTTTCAGCTGGCCGATCTGCTCGGCCTCGAGACGGAACTGCTGTTCAGCCTGGACGTTGACCTGGTAGGTACGGCCAAAACGGTTGAAGTCGTTGGCGTACAGCGAGCCCAGGTAGACCTGCAGGGTGTCGAAGATATCGCTGATGGCCACGCCGTGGGTCTTGGCCTTTTCCCGGTCGATAGCCGCATCGACCTGGGGCACGTTGACCTGATAGCTGGTGAACAGCCCGGCCAGTTCCGGCACGCTGCGACTCTTGGCGATGACGTTCTGCACTTCTTTATACAGCTCTTCGTAACCCATGCCGCTGCGGTCCTCGACCTGCAGGCGGAAGCCGCCGATGGTCCCCAGGCCCTGTACCGGCGGCGGTGGGAAGATCGCCATGTAGGCTTCCTGGATATCGGCGTACTTGCCGTTCAGGGCGCCGGCGATGGCCCCGGCGGACATGCTCGGGTCCTTGCGCTCGTCGAAAGGCTTGAGGGTCACGAACACGATGCCGTTGTTCGGGCTGTTGGTGAAACCGTTGATCGACAGGCCCGGGAAGGCCACCGCGCTTTCCACGCCCGGTTGCTTCAGGGCGATGTCGGACATGCGCTTGATCACGTCCTCGGTGCGGTCCAGACTCGCGGCGTCCGGCAGTTGGGCGAAGGCCACCAGGTATTGCTTGTCCTGGGCCGGGACGAAGCCCATCGGCGTATGGGCGAAGCCGAACCAGGTCAGCACCATCAGGCCCGCGTAGAGGAACAGGGCGATGCCGCTGCCACGAATCACCCGGCGCACGGTGCCGACGTAACCATGGCTGGCGCGGTCGAAGAAGCGGTTGAAGGGTTTGAACAGCCAGCCACCCAGCAACTTGTCGAGGAACTTGGAGAAGCCGTCCTTTGGTGCGTGGTGGTCCTTGAGCAATACCGCGGCCAGGGCCGGCGACAGGGTCAGGGAGTTGAAGGCCGAGATCACCGTGGAGATCGCGATGGTCAGGGCGAACTGCTTGTAGAACTGCCCGGTCAGGCCGCTGATGAAGGCCGCCGGCACGAACACCGCGCAGAGCACCAGGGCGGTGGCGATGATCGGCCCGGTCACTTCGCGCATGGCGCGCTTGGTGGCTTCCACCGGGTTCAGGCCGAGGCCGATATTACGCTCGACGTTTTCCACCACCACGATGGCGTCGTCCACCACGATACCGATGGCCAGCACCAGCCCGAACAGCGACAGGGCGTTGAGCGAGAAGCCGAACAGATGCATCACGGCAAAGGTACCGATCAGCGAGACCGGCACCGCCACCAGCGGGATGATCGAGGCGCGCCAGGTCTGCAGGAACAGGATCACCACCAGCACCACCAGGATCAGTGCTTCGAACAGGGTATGCACCACGGCCTCGATGGAGCCACGCACGAAGATGGTCGGGTCGTAGACGATGCTGAAGTCCATGCCTTGCGGGAAGCTCTGTTTCAGCTCGGCCATCTTGGCCCGCACTTCGTTGGAGATCTCGATGGCGTTGGAGCCAGGGCGCTGGAAGATCGGGATCGCCACCGCTGGCTGGTTGTTCAGCAGCGAACGCAGGGCGTACTGGTTGGAACCCAGCTCGACCCGGGCGATGTCTTTCAGGCGGGTGATCTCGCCGTTGTCGCCGGAGCGGATGATGATGTTCTCGAACTCTTCCTCGGTCACCAGGCGACCCTGGGTGTTGACCGACAGCTGGAAGCTGGTGGCGCTCGGCGCGGGCGGGGCGCCCAGGGTACCGGCGGCGACCTGGCGGTTCTGCTCGCGAATGGCGGTGACCACGTCGGTGGCGGTCAGGTTGCGCGAAGCGGTCTTGTTCGGATCGAGCCAGACCCGCAGCGAGTAGTCGCCCATGCCGAACAGCTGCACATCGCCGACGCCGCCCAGGCGCGCCAGCTCATCCTTGATATTGAGGATGGCGTAGTTGGACAGGTAGAGCATGTCGTAGCGTTTGTCCGGCGAGGTCAAGTGCACGACCATGGTCAGGTCGGGCGAGGCCTTGTCCACGGTGATGCCGATGCGCGTCACCTCTTCAGGCAGCTTGGGCTCGGTGCGGGTCACGCGGTTCTGCACCTGCACCTGGGCGTTGTCCAGGTCGGTACCCAGGGCGAAGGTGATGGTCAGGGTGATCTTGCCATCGGCGGTGGACTGCGAGGACATGTAGAGCATGTTCTCGACGCCGGTGATGGCCTGCTCCAGGGGCGCGGCCACGGTTTCACCGATGACTTTCGGGTTGGCGCCCGGGAAGTTGGCGCGCACCACCACGGTCGGCGGTACCACTTCCGGGTATTCGCTGATGGGCAGCTGGAACAGCGAGATGGAGCCGGCGATCAGGATCAGCAGCGACAGCACCGCTGCGAAGATCGGCCGTGAAATGAAGAATTGGGAGAAATTCATCTTGAGTCTTTTCCCTTAACCGCGTGGAGTCGCAGCGCTGGCCAGTTTCGCAGCCGCTTCAGACGCGCCCTTGGCGGGGGCGACTTGAGGCAGGTTGCTGGCTTCCAGGGCCTTTCTTTGTTGCGCCAGGGCGGCGAGGGTTTCCTTGCTGGCCATCGGCACCACTTCAGGGCTGACCGGCGCGCCCGGACGGGCGCGCTGCAGACCCTTGACGATGATGGTGTCGTCCTTGTTCAGGCCGTTGCGCACGATGCGCAGGCCTTCGATCTTCGGCCCCAGCTCGACGGCGCGGTACGCCGGCTTGTTGTCGGCATCCATCACCAGCACGAACTTCTTGCCCAGGTCGGTCCCCACCGCTTCGTCGTTGATCAGCACGGCGGAGTAGGTGCCGCTGCCCACCAGTTTCAGGCGCGCATAGAGGCCCGGGGTGTAGCTGCCGTCGGCGTTGTCGAACACCGCGCGACCGCGGATGGTGCCGGTCTGCGGGTTGACCTGGTTGTCGACGAAGTTCATCTGGCCCAGGTGCGGGTGGCCTTCTTCATTGGACAGGCCGAGGTAGACCGGGGTGGTCTGGCCACGCTGGCCCTGGCGGGCGAGCTGGGCGTACTTGAGGTACACACGCTCGTCGGCGTCGAAGTAGGCGTAGACCTTGTCGGTGGAGACCACGCTGGTCAGCGGGGTGACATCGGCGGTCACCAGGTTGCCGGCGGTGATTTGCGCACGGCTGACGCGACCGCTGATGGGCGCGCTGACCCGGGTGAAACTCAGGTTGAGCTTGGCCACGTCCAGTTGCGCCTGGATTGCGTCGACTCCGGCGCGGGCTTCCTGGGCGGCACTGGTGCGGGTGTCGGCCAGCTCGGCGGAGATCGCGTTGCTGGTCAGCAGGCGCTGGCCGCGCTGGGCTTCATTGGCACTGCGGGTGGCGGTGGCGCGGGCCTGTTGCAGCTGGGCTTCCAGGCGGCGCACTTCGGCCTGGAACGGCCGCGGGTCGATCTGGAACAGCAGGTCGCCCTTTTTCACCAGGGCGCCTTCGGTGAAGGCCACCTGGTCGATCTGGCCGGAAACCCGAGGGCGGATCTCTACGGTTTCAGGCGCCTCGAGGCGCCCGGTGAACTCGTCCCATTCGTTGACCGGCTGTTCGAGCACCTTGGCTACGCTGACTTTGGCGGCGGGCATGCTGGCGGCCGTTTCCGGCGCCTTGCCACAAGCGCTCATCACCAGCACGGCCAGGAGTGCGAGAGGGAAGCGTAAGTGTTTGAGTGACTGTTCCATGGATCATCCGCCAATGTATTTGAGATGGGCGGATGATGCTCGGCAGGGTTGTATCGCACGAATCGAATGAGCCGAAGGTAACTATCATTCGGAATGATATAAGCGCGATGAAAGCCCTCTAGCATGCACCTTTCGTTAGGGGGCTATCAATTCCCTAAACGGAATTTCATTGTTTCCGCGATTGCAAGGGTCGGGCGGCGGGGGCGGTGACGCATAAGGTGTTATCGCAAGGATTGTCGCCTAGGTTGCGGTCTGCCCGGCAGGGAGATGAGTGCTTTCATTACCAACTGCCATAGGGGATGCCGTACTTCTCTATATAGCGTTTGGAGTTCTCGCTGACCTTATAGGCATAACGGCCGTTGTTTTTTCCTTGGCTGGGTCCCAATGGTTCGACTTCAGCTTGAGCTCGAGCGACTTTGACTGTGTGGCGGCATTCATCTCTTACCCACACTTGAACAATGCCGCCCGGCGCCAAACCCAGATAGACGGACGCCATATAGCGGGCGGTCTGGTCCGGTGTTTCCGAGCAGCGTCGGTTAGTTGAGGCCCGCATGATTTTTCGGGCCTCTTCGGGGATCTCCACCCACGCCCGATAAGTCTGTGGTTCCACGATGGATTGCCAACGTACGTAAATACGCTTGGGCAAGTCGGCTCCCACCACTGACCATCCATTGCCTCCAACTTTATCTTCCCAGCCCCGGGCCCACTCTTTGTCATAACCGAGGTCGCCACCTGCCGCGGAGCCGCTGCCAGTGTGGGTGAATAGCTGGCCATTGATGTCTTCAACGGCGCTGTCTTCGACCCAGACTTTCATGTAGAACGGCTCGATAAAGCCAAGCTGCCACCAGGGGGCTTTCGGGTCATTCTTTCCAGAAAGTGGATCAGTGGCTTGGCAGCCACTTAGCAGCAGTGCGCCCAGCAGTGCGATAAATGCTCTCATTACCAAAGTGTCCAGTCAGGTACGTGAGGGTGTTGCACACGCACGGCATCCACCGTGGGGGCATTGATGTAGACGACTTTAAGACTGCCGCCGTCCCGTTTACCCAGCGGGTGGTTCCAGTGGGCCGAGAGATGGATATAGCGCAGCTTGAGCAGAGTCTCCTCGGCTGGCGTCGTACTGTAGTCACCGGCGACAAACCTGTCACATAGTGCTTGAAGCTCCGTTGGAATCGCGTACTCGGGTGTCTCCGGGATTTCCTCGAATTGCACACCGTTCTGCCTGGCCAGCTCATACATGACGCGCAAAGTGACTCCCGCCAGCTTATTGCTCATTGGCCTATTGAGTTGCAGGCCGGCATACACCCGTTTTCTTCGTGGTCCGAGGCGATTCTGTGGATCCTGGGGCAGCAACAGCGGTTCCGGTGTAATGATTTCCAGCCATTGCGCGGGCCAACCCTTGGCCAGCCAGTGTGCTCTTGCCTGGAGCGCATCCCGGTAAATCGAGGAGTGGGTCACATCGGTATTGATTGAGACTTCCAGCGCCTGCATCGGGCTGACCAGTACACACTCCTGCACCTCATCCAGATAACCGCCGCCGATATCCGAATGCGCGCCGGGTAGAGTGATCTCGGCGTGATCAGGTTTGACCTGGCTCAGGGCGAAGTTGGCCCGATACTCGTCGCGGGCGACCAGTTGCACCACCGAGCGAAAGTAGCGGCGGTCGAGGTGGAGCTTGATACCGGGAGCAATGGCACTGCGCACATTGCCCAGATTGCTCAAGCCGGCAATCGAAGGCACGGTGTCGAACAGACCGATAAAGCCCATATCGACATCGTGGCCGTACTGCCGGTTGAAGTTGGGACTGAGGGCCTCGCAATGGCTATGCAAAATCAGTTGCAGCGGTCCGAGCCAGCGCACCACTTCATTGGCGAAATGCCGGGCTGCTGCCGCGCCTCGGCTAAAGCCAAAGGCATCGAAGGTCAGTGAAGTGATTTCACTTTCGAGATTCTCTTCATGGGTTTCACGTATAAGTTCCTCAATTTCACGAAATGCCCTTTGTACACACCCCAAGACACCTCTTTCTCCACGCCCGGTTCCAGAGGTAATCACGCTGTCTTTCTCGCCTGTCTTTGTGCCGATGCCCTCGATATAGATTGAGCGAAAGGCTTGCTTATGTAGACCTTCACCTTCGACTTTTTGGGGGGCGTGGTACAGCTCTCTCAACAGTTTTATATTGCTCACCCCATTCCCATAACTACTCTGCGGATCCCTCATATACGGCTTGCAGCTGCCATCGATATCCCTGGCTTCAATGGCATGCTGCGCCCCGCAAACCTGGCCCATGGCCGAGTTGCTGGCGTTGTTACCGGTACCGTCGAAGAACACGCCGATGCGCAGCGCCACCTGGACCTTTTCAGGCGGTGGCGCAGGCTCTTTGGCGTATTTCTCATACTGCGCCCAGAGCTGTTCGCCGTAGCTGGGTTGTTCGGTCTCTGCGGCTCGTTCAGCGGGGCTTTGGTTGGGATTGGCGGGCCGTAGAAGGTTGGGCATCGGCCCGGGTCCGTTGCTGGCCATGGGTGGTCCTGGTTCAAGCGAAAGGGTCGCTGGAAACCGTACCGGGAATGCTGGGGCAGGGATTTAGGAGAATTCTGCAAGAGGCTGGGCAGTGGCTGATTCGGTTGTAGGGCTGATGCAGAGCCCCCCGATAGCCAGACAGTTTTTTACTCTCTAACAACCACAAAAATCATAATTTCGGCATTTCCCGCCTTCTCCCAGAATGCGTCCTACACCTCCCACAGCCTGCGTGGGATCACTCAACAGGGCGCAGACATGACAACCCATAGAACAATAATCGACACGCTTGTAGTGGGCGCCGGCCAAGCCGGCGTGGCCATGAGCGAACACCTGAGCCGCCTGGGCGTGCCGCACCTGGTGCTGGAGCGCAACCGAATCGCCGAAGCCTGGCGCACCGGGCGCTGGGATTCGCTGGTGGCCAACGGCCCGGCCTGGCACGACCGCTTTCCGGGCCTGGAATTCGAAGGCCTGGACCCCGATGCCTTCGCCGGCAAGGACCAGGTCGCCGACTACTTCGAAACCTACGCCCGTAAATTCAATGCACCGATCCGCACCGGCGTCGAAGTCAGGAAAGTGGTGCGTAACACCAACCGCCCGGGCTTCACCGTGGACACCAGCGACGGCGTGATCGAAGCCCGGCAAGTGGTGGTGGCCACCGGTCCGTTCCAGTGCCCGGTGATCCCGCCGATCGCCCCGCAGGATCAACGCGTGCTGCAGATGCACTCGGCGGCCTACCGCAACCCGCAACAGCTGCCCGAAGGCGCGGTGCTGGTGGTGGGGGCGGGCTCCTCGGGAGTGCAGATCGCCGATGAACTGCAACGTGCCGGCAAGCAGGTCTACCTCTCGGTCGGGGCCCATGACCGTCCGCCGCGGGCCTACCGCAACCGTGATTTCTGCTGGTGGCTGGGGGTACTGGGCGAGTGGGACGCCGAGACCATGCAGCCAGGCAAGGAGCACGTGACCATTGCCGTCAGCGGCGCCCGTGGCGGGCATACCGTGGACTTCCGCCGGCTGGCCCACCAGGGCATGACCCTGGTCGGCCTGACCAAGGCCTTCGATAACGGTGTGGTCAGCTTCGAGGCCAACCTGGCTGAGAACATTGCCCGCGGCGACGAAAACTACCTGGCGCTGCTCGACGCCGCCGATGCCTACATCGCCCGCAACGGCCTGGACCTGCCGCAAGAGCCCGAAGCGCGGGTGATGCTGCCGGACCCACCGTGCCTGACCCAGCCGCTCCTCGAACTCGACCTGGCCAAGGCAGGCGTCGGCACCATCATCTGGGCCACCGGCTATTCGGTGGACTACAGCTGGCTGCAGGTCGACGCCTTCAAGGACAACGGCAAGCCCCGGCACCAGCGCGGTGTGTCCAGCGAGCCCGGGGTCTATTTCGTCGGCCTGCCGTGGCTGTCGCGCCGTGGCTCGGCGTTTATCTGGGGCGTGTGGCACGACGCCCGGCACATCGCCGAGCACATCGTCAAACAGCGCCTCTACTTCGATTATCGCGATGCCGCGCAGCGTCAAGCCGAGCGCGAATCCGCCACTCAACCCGCCAGCCGCATGGGAGCCCGCTGATGCCTACGCATACCCGCATCCGCATGTTCAACACCCAAGACACCTACCCGAACCAGAGCCTGGACAACGACCTGTGCCAGGCTGTGCGCGCCGGCAACACCGTGTATGTGCGCGGCCAGGTCGGCACCGACTTCAATGGCCAGTTGGTCGGCCTCGGCGACCCGCGGGCCCAGGCCGAGCAGGCCATGCGCAACGTCAAGCAACTGCTGGAAGAGGCCGGCAGCGACCTCAGCCATATCGTCAAGACCACCACCTACCTGATCGACCCGCGTTACCGCGAGCCGGTCTACCAGGAGGTCGGCAAGTGGCTCAAGGGCGTGTTCCCGATCTCCACCGGGCTGGTGGTCAGCGCCCTGGGCCAGCCGCAGTGGCTGATGGAAATCGACGTGATCGCGGTGATCCCCGAATAAGGAGTGCGCCATGACTTTTTCCATCGTCGGCCGCTGCGCCGAAACCGGCCAGCTGGGCATTGCCATCAGCTCGTCGAGCATCGCCGTCGGCGCCCGCTGCCCCTGGCTGCGCAGCGGGGTGGGCGCGGTGTCGAGCCAGAACATCACCTTGCCGGCCCTCGGCCCCCAGGTGCTCGACGGCCTGGGCGAAGGCCTGGCGCCAGCGCAGGCCCTGGACCAGGCGCTGACCCGCAATGGCTACAGCCAGTACCGCCAGGTGGCGGTGGTGGATGCCCGGGGGCGCACGGCGGTGTTCAGCGGCAATCACGCGCTGGGCATCCACAACGCGGTGGCCGGTGAGCAGTGCGTGGCGGCCGGCAACCTGCTGGCCAGCAGCGCGGTGATCGAGCGCATGGTCGAGGCCTTCGAAAGCAGCGAAGGCTGCCTGGCGGCGCGGCTGCTCAGCGCGCTGCAGGCCGGGCAGGACGCCGGGGGCGAGGCGGGCGCGGTGCATTCGGCGGCGCTGTCGGTGGTCGGCGAGCTGGTCTGGCCGATCGTCGACCTGCGGGTGGACTGGGCCGAGGCCAACCCCATCGGCGAGTTGCAGAAACTCTGGGGCGCCTACGAGCCGCAGTTGCAGGACTACCTGACCCGCGCCCTCAACCCGACCCTGGCGCCGAGCTACGGAGTACCGGGCGATGAGTGAGCTGCGCAGCCGCGCCTTGCTGGCCAGGCTGGTGGGCTTTGCCACGGTCAGCCGCGATTCGAACCTGGCCTTGATCGAGTTCGTGCGCGACTACCTGCATGGCCTGGGTGTCGGCTGTGAGCTGATCTACAACGCCGAGCGGACCAAGGCCAACCTGCTGGCCAGCATCGGTCCGGCGGTGGAAGGCGGCATCGTGCTGTCCGGGCACACCGACGTGGTGCCGGTGGACGGCCAGCCCTGGACGCTCGAACCCTTCAGCCTGACCGAGCGCGACGGCAAGCTCTACGGGCGCGGCACCGCCGACATGAAAGGCTACCTGGCCTCGGTGCTGGCCGCGGTGCCGCTGTTTCTCGAAAGCCCGCTGCGCCGGCCGGTGCACCTGGCGTTCTCCTATGACGAGGAGGTCGGTTGCCTCGGCGTGCGCAGCCTGCTGGAAGTGCTGCCACAGCGCATCCCGCAGCCGGCGCTGTGCCTGATCGGCGAGCCCACCGAGCTCAAACCGGTGCTCGGCCACAAGGGCAAGCTGGCCATGCGTTGCCATGTGCACGGCGCGCCATGCCACTCGGCCTATGCGCCTTATGGGGTCAACGCTATCGAGCAGGCGGCGCGGCTGATCGGCCGGCTGGGGGAGATCGGCCAGCGCCTGGCGGCCCCGGAGCATCACGACGCTCGCTTCGACCCGGCGTTCTCCACTGTGCAGGTCGGGGTGATCCAGGGTGGCACGGCGCTGAATATCGTCCCGGCCGACTGCCGCTTCGACTTCGAGGTGCGCGCCTTGCCGGCCTTCGAACCCCAGGCGATGGTGGACGAACTGCAAAGTTATGCGGAACAGGACTTGCTACCGGCGATGCAGGCGATCGAGGCCGACACGGCGATCCGCTTCGAAGCAATCTCGGCCTACCCAGGTTTGGCCACCGCCCCTGAAAGCGCCGCCGCGCAGTTGGTGGCGCAGCTGTGTGGCAGCGACGCCTTCAGCACCGTGGCCTTCGGCACCGAAGGCGGGCTGTTCGACCAGGCCGGCATCCCGGCGGTGGTCTGCGGCCCCGGCAGCATGGACCAGGGCCACAAGCCGGACGAATTCGTCAGCGTCGAACAGCTGGCGGCCTGTGACCGGCTGATGGACCGCCTGGCCGAGTACCTGTGCAACCTCGGCCCTCTGGATAAAAAACCACAAGGAGACTGGCAATGACCGTTGAAGAGAAAACCGTGCGCAGCACCGGCGACTACCAGGCCGCGGATGCCGCGCACCACATTCATGCGTTCCTCGACCAGAAGGCGCTGAACGCCGAAGGGCCGCGGGTGATCGTGCGCGGTGAGGGCCTGGCGCTCTGGGACAACGACGGCCAGCGCTACCTGGACGGCATGTCGGGCCTGTGGTGCACCAACCTCGGCTACGGCCGCAAGGACCTGGCCGCCGCCGCCAGCCAGCAGCTCGAACAGCTGCCGTACTACAACATGTTCTTCCACACTACCCACCCGGCGGTGGTCGAGCTCTCGGAGCTGTTGTTCAGCCTGCTGCCTGCGCACTACAGCCACGCGATCTACACCAACTCCGGCTCCGAGGCCAACGAGGTGCTGATCCGCACCGTGCGTCGCTACTGGCAGATCCTCGGCAAGCCGCAGAAGAAGATCATGATCGGCCGCTGGAACGGCTACCACGGCTCGACCCTCGGCGCCACGGCGCTGGGCGGGATGAAGTTCATGCACGACATGGGCGGGGTGATCCCGGACGTGGCGCACATCGACGAGCCGTACTGGTTCGCCCACGAAGGCGACCTGACCCCGGCCGAGTTCGGCCTGCGCGCTGCGCGCCAGCTGGAGGAGAAGATCCTCGAACTGGGCGCTGAGAATGTCGCGGCCTTCGTCGCCGAGCCGTTCCAGGGCGCCGGCGGCATGATCTTCCCGCCAGAGAGTTACTGGCCGGAAATCCAACGCATCTGCCGCCAGTACGACGTGCTGCTGTGCGCCGACGAAGTGATCGGCGGTTTCGGCCGTACCGGCGAGTGGTTCGCCCACCAGCATTTCGGCTTCGAGCCCGACACCCTGTCGATCGCCAAGGGCCTGACCAGCGGCTACATCCCCATGGGCGGGCTGATCCTCTCCAGGCGCATGGCCGAGGTGCTGGTGGAGCAGGGCGGGGTGTTCGCCCACGGCCTGACCTATTCCGGCCACCCGGTGGCGGCGGCGGTGGCCATCGCCAACCTCAAGGCCCTGCGCGACGAAGGCATCGTCAGCCGGGTCAAGCACAAGACCGGGCCGTACCTGCAGCGCTGCCTGCGCGAAGTCTTCGACAACCACCCGTTGATTGGCGAAGTGCAGGGCGCCGGGCTGGTGGCGGCCTTGCAGTTCGCCGAAGACAAGGCCAGCCGCAAGCGCTTCGCCAACGAAAACGACATGGCCTGGCGTTGCCGCACCATCGGCTTCGAAGAGGGCCTGATCATTCGCTCGACCCTGGGCCGGATGATCATGGCCCCGGCCCTGGTGGCCAGCCACGCCGACATTGATGAACTGGTCGACAAGACCCGTACCGCTGTAGATCGGACCGCCCGCGAATACGGTCGCCTGTAAGCCCAAAGCGGCCGGCGCGCGCGGGCGCGTCGGCCTATTGAGAGGAACCGCTACATGTCCAGATCCTTGCGTTGCTGTGTTCCCTTTGCCCTGGCCCTGTTGTGCACCGCGGTTGCGGCCGCGCCGCAGAGCCTCACCGTCATCTCCTTTGGCGGTGCCACCAAGCAGGCCCAGGACAAGGCCTACTTCCAACCTTTCACCGCCAGCGGCGCAGGACGCGTGGTCGCCGGCGAATACAACGGGGAACTGTCGAAAATCAAGGCCATGGTCGATGTCGGCCATGCCAGTTGGGACGTGGTCGAAGTCGAAAGCCCGGAGCTGCTGCGCGGCTGTGACGAAGGCCTGTTCGAACGCATCGACCCGGCGCGCTTCGGCGACCCGGCGCAATTCGTGCCGGGGACCCTGAGCGAATGCGGGGTGGCCACCTATGTCTGGTCGATGGTCATGGCCTACGACCAGGACAAGCTGGCCAAGGCGCCGACCTCCTGGGCGGATTTCTGGAACGTCGCCGACTTCCCCGGCAAGCGCGGCTTGCGCAAGGGCGCCAAGTACACCCTGGAAATCGCCTTGCTCGCCGACGGGGTCAAGCCGGACCAGCTGTACCAGGTGCTGGGGACCCCCGAGGGCGTGACCCGGGCGTTCGCCAAGCTCGACCAGATCAAGGGCAATATCCAGTGGTGGGAGGCGGGCGCGCAGCCACCGCAATGGCTGATCGCCGGGGACGTGGTGATGAGCGCGGCCTACAACGGGCGGATCGCCTCGGCGCAGAAGGAAGGCATGAAGCTGAGCATCGTCTGGCCGCAAAGCCTGTACGACCCGGAGTACTGGGCGGTGGTCAAGGGCACGCCGAACAAGGCGCTGGCCGAAGACTTCATCGCCTTCGCCAGCCAGCCGCAGACCCAGAAGGTGTTCTCCGAGGAGATCCCCTACGGGCCGGTGCACCGTGACGCGCTGGCGCTGCTGCCGGCGGCGGTGCAACGGCAGCTGCCCACCGCCGAGGCCAACCTGGCCGGGGCGCGGGCGGTGGACGCGGAGTTCTGGGTGGACCATGGCGAGGAGCTGGAACAGCGCTTCAATGCCTGGGCGGCGCGCTGAACCGACGGTAGCGCGAAACCGCAGGAGCGGGTCGATCCGCTCCTGCAAACTGTCTATCTCAGGCGAGCCAGGCCTTGAACTGTTCCTTGCAGTAATCGACGAACAACTGCGCGGGCTTGGTCAGTTGCGCCCGTTTCAGCCAGCCGGCCACCAGCGCCGAACCGGTGACATCCTCGGCAATCTCCACACAGACCACTTCCTGGCCGTCATAGGTGCTGTTGCCGTGGGGCCTGGTCACCAGCAAGGCAAAGCCGAACCCCTGGCCGACCATGCCGCGCACCATCTCGATCGACGGCGAGCCGAAGACGATATTCGGCGTCAGCTGCAGCTCCTCGAAGATGCTCACGAAGTAGGTGCGGCTGGGCTGCACATCCAGCAGGATCATCGGCTCCAGGACCAGGTCGCGCAGTGACACCTGGGCCTGCCCGGCAAAACGATGCCCGGCCGGCACCAGGGCATACGGCCGTTGTGGCGCCATCAGCGCCTCGGTCTCGATGGTGCTGTCCAGGTCGTGCTCGTAGAAGATCGCCAGGTCGAAGCGGCCGCCGGTCAAACCCTGCACCAGTTCCTGCTGCTCGCCGTCCTGCAGGCGGATCTCCACCCCCGGAAAACGCTGGCGAAAGCCGGCGATCAGCCGTGGCAGGTAGAGCGGGGCGACGGTCTCGAAGCAGCCGATATCGATCTGCCCGCACACCACGTCGTTGTCGGCCAGGGCGTTCTGCTCGAACTCGTGGGCCATGCGCAGCAGTTCCTGGGCTTTGCGGTAGAAACGCGCGCCACCCGGGGTCAGGGACACGCCCTGGGCGTGATGACGGATCAGCAACTGCACGCCGAAGCTGTCTTCCAGGCCCTTGACCGCCGTGGAAATCGACGGCTGGGCGATATACAGCTTGCGCGACGCCTCGGCGACGCTGCCACAGTCGACGGTGGTGACGAAATACTTCAATTGACGCAAGGAATAGGACGCCACAGTGCACCTCTGGCCGATGGTTTTGCTCCACGATACCCGCTCCGCGGGCCGGCGCTGCAGCGGATTTTGCTCGGCAGTGGGCATATTTTCGCTGGGTAGGCGCGCAGTGCCGCAAAGGCTTGTGGGTAGAGGTACAGCTTCCAGGTGCCGCCTGGACAAGTAGGACTTTTGCTTCAAGTCGGGTAGGAGAAATCTAGGTGTACTGGTTATATATCCAGTATTCTCGGGCGATTCCTCTGCCAGCGTGATGCAGACCGAAAAATGGGCCCGTGGACAGAAATTCCAGCTCGGTTAATTTGCAGACCTCTCCTTTGGAAAGGGAGAGTTTCTTAAATCAATGGAGCAATAAACATGAACCAACCACAAACCCAATCACCGCTTCGCCACGGTCGCGTCACCTCCCCAGCCTCCCGCGGCGCAGTCGCCATCGACCTGGGCCTGCTGGGCGGCTGGCAGGTCAATGAAATGGAAGGCGGCAAGAACTTCCCGGCCCTGGCCGCGGGTCCGTTCCCTGCACCGTTCAACACGGACAACCCAAGCGACGTGCCGCCGGCCGATGGCTTCATCCTCAGCGGTGGCAAGACCGATGCCCGGGACTGCGTCAACTTCACCGATGAGGAAATGAGCAAGAAGCTCGGCCGCGCCTTCACCTGGCCGACGCTCAACGTCAACCCCGGCCAGATCTTCAAGGTGACCTGGCAGTACACCGCACCGCATACCACCCGCGGCTATCGCTGGCTGATCACCAAGGACGGCTGGGACCCGAAACAGCGCATCACCCGCGCACAACTGGAGGCTCAACCTTTCGCCGAGGACTTCTATCCGCAGGTGCCTTACTACAGCCATGCCGGCGAACTGAAGGCCAAGGTCGATCATGAAGTGAAGCTGCCGGCCAATAAAAAGGGCCGTCACGTGATTGTCCTGATGTGGATCGTGGCCAATACCGGCAATGCCTTCTATCAGGCCTTCGACGTCGACTTCAAATAAGTCTGCGGATCATTAAAACGTTCTGAAGGATTAGAACATGTCAAAGATTGACTTTACCCAACTGAAAGCGCCGCGCGATGACGCCGCGTCGCAAATGCCGAGCCTGGATGGCAAGAAAATCCTCATGGGCTATTGGCACAACTGGCCGGCCGGCCCCTCGGACGGCTACCAGCGCGGGCAGTTTGCCAATATGAACCTGGAGGATGTGCCCCGCGACTACAACGTGGTGGCCGTGGCGTTCATGAAAGGCAGCGGTATTCCGACGTTCAAGCCGTACAACCTGTCCGATGCCGAGTTTCGTCGCCAGGTGGGCGTGCTGAACAGCCAGGGCAGGGCGGTGCTGATGTCCCTGGGGGGCGCCGACGCTCATATCGCATTGAACCCGGGCCACGAACAGCCCCTGGCCAATGAAATCATCCGTCTGGTGGAAACCTACGGCTTTGACGGGCTGGACATCGATCTTGAACAGAGCGCGATTGACTTCGCCAGCAACAAGATCGTCTTGCCGGCCGCGCTGAAGCTGGTCAAGGATCACTATGCTGCCGAGGGCAAGCATTTCATCATCAGCATGGCGCCGGAGTTCCCCTACCTGACTGCTGCCGGTCGATACGTCGACTACCTCAAGGCGCTGGAAGGCTACTACGACTTCATCGCGCCGCAGTTCTACAACCAGGGCGGCGATGGCCTCTGGGTTCAGGAGGTCAACAACGGCAAGGGCGCCTGGATCGCCCAGAACAACGACGCCATGAAAGAGGACTTCCTCTATTACCTGACCGAAAGCCTGGTCAGTGGTACTCGCGGTTTCACCAGGATTGCGCCTGACAAATTCGTCATTGGCCTGCCCGCCAACGTCGATGCCGCGGCCACCGGGTACGTGGTCAATCCGGCGGCCGTTGCCAATGCGTTCAAACGCCTCCATGCCAAAGGGCTGTCGATCAAGGGCCTGATGACCTGGTCGGTCAACTGGGACAATGGGTTCAGCAAGGACCACGTGCCCTACAACCAGGAATTCAGCCGGCGCTACGGGCCGTTGATCAACGGTGGCAAGCAGTCCTCCTCAACCCAGGATGAGCCCCACCCGCAGACCGCCCACTAGCGCTCGATCAAGGAGGCATCCGGCAGACGTGCCGGATGCGCGACAGTCAGGCCTATTGACTGGATCGCTGAGGGCAAGCAATGAAATCCGATGTCGGAAGGCATCGGATTTTTTTGTGGATGAGGCCTGCAGAGGCAAAATCGTCTCCAGACGCAGCGTCGGTATGGATGCCTTCAACCAGGTCCTGGCGCAGGGCGACAGCGTGGAGGGCGTGCATATCGGGCCATTGCAGCTGCTGCGCATCAGTGCCCGCGACAGGCTTGCGCAGGCGTTCAGCTGATGAAGATGATCTTCGACACCAGTTCTGCGCTGTTCTTGGCCTGAAGCTTCTTCATCAGCCGGGCGCGGTGGACTTCCACGGTGCGGTGGGAAATGCCCAGCTTGCGTGCCACTTCCTTGCAGGTCAGGCCATTGACGATATGCAGCGAGATCTCCCGTTCGCGCGGGGTCAACTGGATCATCGGCGCCGGTTGGCGGTCCAGGCGCTCGAAATGCCAGACCATCAGCTTGAACGGATCCTCGGCCGTCAGGGAAAAACCGTGGGCGCGGGCCCAGAACACCTCACCATTGCGATGCTGCATGAAACGTTCGTCGGAGTAGAAGGTGCCGGGTCCGTTGCGCAGCCAGTGCTCGCTGCGTTCGCCGATGCTCTGGTAGTCGGCCTGGGAGGGGTACAACAGCAGGGTCAGGTGGCCCTGCAAGTGTTCGCGCTCGTAGCCGAACAGGCGTACGAAGGCCTGGTTGCAGTCGAGCATCCGGCGATGCCCGGTGATCATCTGCGGTGCGGGGGAAACCTGGAAGGCCAGGCGCTCGAGGTCCTGGAATTGCTGGGCGTGTACAGTCATCGGGCATCCTGCCTCGGGTTTATCGGCGCGTCTCTTTTTTTGGGGGGCGGGGGACTACTTACTGCCGTACGTAGTTCCCCCAACTAGCGTGTGATTCGGGTGTTGAATCATTGTATGGAATACCCGCTTCAAGGAAGAAGAAAATCACATGATTCACGATTCCGTATCCATCGTCGCTGCCGCCCATAGCCCTTTCGGTCGCCTGGACGGCCTGAACCTCGAGGACCTGATCGTCCAGGTTACCCGCGAGGCCCTGGCAGACGCTGAGATCGAGGCTGCACAAATCGACGCGCTGTTTCTCGGGCACTTCAACTCCGGCCTGGTGGCGGATGGTTTCCCCGCCTCGCTGATGCTCCAGGCCGATCCGCAACTGCGCTTCAAACCCGCCACTCGCTGCGAGAACGCCTGCGCCTCCGGTTCGGCGGCGATCCAGGCCGGGATCAACGCGATCCGCAGCGGCGCCGCCGAACTGGTACTGGTGGTCGGCGCGGAGAAAATGACCGGCAACAGCACCGTCGAGGTCACCCGGGCCCTGGCCGGCGCCGGCTACCAGAACACCCACCAGGAGGCCGGCATGAGTTTCGCCCAGCTTTTTGGCCGGGTGGCGCAGCAGTACGCCGACCGCTACCACAACCCGATGTCCTCGATGGCCATGATCGCGGTGAAAAACCATGCCAATGCCATGGCCAACCCCCTGGCGCAGATGCACCGCGTGATGGATTTTGAACACTGCAACAACGTTTCCCAGGGCAACCCGCTGATTGCACCGCCACTGCGCCTGACCGACTGCTCGTTGATCAGTGACGGTGCGGCGGCGATCATCCTGGCCTCGCCCCAGCGCGCCCGTTCGATGCGACGCCAGGTGGCGATCCGTGCCATGACCCAGGTGAACGACTTCCTGCCCTTGTCGAGCCGCGACATGCTGGCCTTCGAGGGGCCGCGACGGGCCATCCATGGGGCCCTGCGCCAGGCCGGCGTGACCCTCGGCGACCTGAGTTTCGCCGAGGTACACGACTGCTTCACCATCGCTTAATTGCTGATCTACGAAGCCATGGGCCTGGCGCCCAGGGGCGAGGGGCACCGGGCCCTCGACGACGGCACCGTGCGCCAGGGCGGACGCCTGCCGGTGAACCTGTCCGGCGGGCTCAAGGCCAAGGGGCATCCGGTGGGCGCCACCGGGGTATCGATGCATGCCCTGGGCTTTGCCCAACTGATCGGCAAACCCATCGGCCTGGGTGTGCCCGGTGCCGAGTTCGGCTTGCTGTTCAACATGGGCGGCATGGCGGTGGCCAACTACGCCAGCGTCCTGCAAGCGGTCAAGGTCTGAGGATGAACATCGCCCACTGGCTGCGCGATACGGCCCAGCGCTGGCCTCGGCGGGGAGCTCTGTTCGAGGGCCGCCGCCAGGTCGCCGACTACCAGGCGTTTGCCGAGCAGGCCAGGGCACGCGCCCTGCAACTGCGCCATGAGTACGGCATCGAGCCTGGCGACCGAGTGGCGCTGCTGCTGAAGAACAGCTGCGGTTATCTCGAACTGTTGTACGCCATCTGGTGGAGCGGGGCGGTGGCGGTTCCGATCAACAGCAAGCTGCATGCACTGGAAGCCGCCTGGATTGCCGGCAATGCCGGGGCCCGGCTGATCTACACCGATGAGGGGCAGAGCTTCGACACCGTGGCCCTGCCTGCCGGTTGCCGTGAACTGGCCGCGTCCGGGCTGACCGTGCAAGGCCGGGTGCCGGACGATGAACTGGTGGAGCCGTACCTGCGGGAGGACAGCGACCTGGCCTGGCTGTTCTACACCTCCGGGACCACTGGCCGCCCCAAGGGGGTGATGTTGTCCCATGGCAACCTGATCGCCATGTCCTTGTGCTATCCGCTGGACGTGGATCCGGTGGCCGGCGATGACGCCGTGGTCTATGCCGCGCCGATGTCCCATGGCGCCGGCCTCTACAACTTCATCCATGTGCGCTGTGGCGCCCGGCATGTGGTGCCGACGTCCCAGGGGTTCCAGGCGGCGGAGTTGTTCGAGCTGGCGCAGGCGCTGGGCCAGGTCAGCCTGTTTGCCGCGCCGACCATGCTCAAGCGCATGGTGCAGCAGGCCCGGCAGCAGGGCTATTGCGGCGAAGGGATCAAGACCATCGTCTACGGCGGCGGCCCGATGTACCTGGCGGATCTCGCCCAGGCCCTGGACACCTTCGGCCCGCGGCTGGTGCAGATCTACGGCCAGGGCGAATGCCCAATGACCATCAGCGCCCTGTCCAGGGAGACCATTGCTGACCGCGGGCATGCTGACTGGTCGACCCTTGCTGCCTCGGTAGGGCGTGCCCACGCCTGCGTTGAGGTGCGCGTGGTGGATACTGCGGGCCAACCCCTGGCTGCCGGAGAGAGGGGGATAATCGCCGTGCGCGGGGCTGTGGTGATGCAGGGGTACTGGGACAATCCGCAAGCCACCCGGGAGGCCCTGGTGGACGGCTGGCTGCTCACCGGTGACATCGGTTTCCTGAATGAGCAGGGTTACCTGACCCTGACCGATCGCAGCAAGGATGTGATCATCTCCGGCGGCAGCAACATCTACCCGCGGGAAGTCGAGGAAGTGCTGATCCAGCACCCCGAGGTATTCGAAGTGTGCGTGGTGGGGGAGGCCGACCCGCAGTGGGGCGAGTCGGTGGTGGCTTTCGTGGTCCTGCGTTCGCCCGGAAACCTCGATGCGCAGGCGCTCAACCAGTGGTTCCTGGCGCGCATGGCCTCGTTCAAGAAACCGAAGAAGTACCTGTTTTGCGCCGAGCTGCCCAAGAACAGCTATGGCAAGATTCTCAAGACCCGCTTGCGCCAGTGGTTGCAGGACCCCACCGGGCCCTTGAGCAACCTTTGAAACGCGGCATTTCATGGATAGCACTACGACAGGAGTCCCCACGATGGGCGTGCCACCTTCCAACCCCCAGCGCCAGCGGCGCCGGGCCTTTATCGGCGCCACTTCCGGCCACTTGATCGAGTGGTACGACTATGGCGTCTACGGTTTCCTGGCCTTGTACATCGGCAAGGCCTTCTTCGTTTCCGACGATCCCACCAGCAGCCTTCTGGCAAGCTTCGCGGCCTTTGCCCTGAGCTTCTTCATCCGGCCCCTGGGCGGCCTGTTCTTCGGGCCCCTGGCCGACAAGATCGGCCGACGCAAGACCCTGATCACGGTGCTGGTGATGATGGCCGGCTCCACCTGCCTGCTGGGCCTGTTGCCGACCTACGCGAGCATCGGCATCGCCGCGCCGGTGATCCTGGTGCTGGTCCGCTGTGTGCAGGGTTTCTCTGCCGGCGGCGAGATCGGCACCATCACCAGCTTCATTTCCGAATACGCCAGCCCGGGGCGCCGGGGATTCGCCACCTGCTGGCTGATGGTCACCGCTGTGCTCGGCCTGCTCCTGGGTGGCGCCGTGGCCAATGGCATGACCTGGGCCCTGGGCGCCGAGCTGATGCAGGATTGGGGCTGGCGGATCCCGTTCATGATCGCAGGTCCCCTGGGCTTCATCTCGCTGTACATCCGCCTGAAACTGGAGGACAGCCCGGAATTCCTCGCCTTGCTGCAGGCCGGGCAGACCTCCAAGGCGCCGCTGCGCGAGGTTTGGCAGTGGAAGCGCCCGATCGCTTTGGTGTTCTTCATCATCACCCTGCACAGCTCGATCTTCTACCTGGTGCTGACCTTCGCCTCGACCTACATGTCCAACACCCTCAAGTTCGACAGCGGCACCACCTTGCTCTATGTATTCGTCGCCAGTCTCTCGGCGGCGGTGGTCATGCCGTTCGGCGGCGCCTTCACCGATCGCTACGGGCGCAAGCCGTTCCTGATGGTGATCGGTACCCTGGCGACCCTGGCCATGTACTGGTTCTTCAAGGCCGCGCCCAACGCGACCCCGGCCACCTTGTTCTGGCCGCTGATGGCCGTGGCGATCCTGTTCGGGCTCTATGCGTCCTCGACCTACGCGCTGATGAGCGAGCTGCTGCCGACCCGCATCCGCTCCACCGGCATCGCCGTGGCCTACAACATCCCGGTGGCGGTGTTCGGCGGTAGCGCGCCGCTGATTTCCACCTGGCTGATCAAGCTCACTGGCGACATCACCGCGCCCTGGTACTTCTACGTGGCGACCGGGATCGCGTCGCTGCTGGCCCTGCTAGTGCTGCGCAAGGAGGACTTCGTCGCCTGTACCCACGACGTCCGGCACCAGGGGCATGGGGCTTCGCAACTCCTGGTCAATCCGCAAGCTTAAGCGCCGGATGCTCGCGAAGGCAGCCGAGAGGGGGCGGTGGTCGACAGGGGCGATGCCGCTGCGCGAGCGGCGAATGCAAGGGCCTTCGCAGGGGGGGCTGCAAAAGCCCTCACAGGCAGGCGTGCAGTTCTTCGGTGCACGCCCTGGAACAAGCTTTCAATTAGAAGGTGTAGGCAATCCCCGCCTGCACCGTGCGCGGCGCGCCCGGGTAAACGTAGGTATTGAACGCGCCTTCGTCATAGCCCTTGTTGAACAGGTTCTTCACGTCCAGGTTCAGGCGCACGTGTTCGTTGAGCCGGTAGAAGCTCAACAGGTCGACCACGCTGTAGCGCTCCATGGTGTAGGTGGTCGCGGCGGTCTGGCCGGCGCGATCATCCACGTACTTCACGCCCATCCCCAGGCCCAGCCCTTTGGCCACGCCGTCCTGAAATTCGTAGGTGTTGAGCAGGCTGAAGGTGTTGCGCGGGATGTTTGCCAGGCGTGTGCCATCGGCCAGCGTGTTGTCCTTGGTCACCTCGGCGTCCACGTACGCGTAGCCGCCGAGCATGCGCCACTCGGGGGTGATGTTGCCGGCGATGTTCAGGTCGAGGCCGCGGCTGCGGACTTCACCGGCCGTCACGCTGTAGTTGGAGTCGACCGGGTCGACGGTCAGTACATTCTGTTTGACGATGTGGTAGATCGCGGCATCCACGCTCAGCTGATGCTCCAGCGCTTCCCACTTGACGCCCAGCTCATAGGACTTGCCTTTCTCCGCGTCGAACCCACCCCCTTCACGGCTGGCACCGTTGTTCGGCTTGAAGGAGCGCGCGGTGTTGGCGTACACCGCGACAGTGTCGGTCAGGTCGTAGATCAGGCCGAAACGCGGGGTGACCGCATTTTGGTTCTTGGTGAAGTCGCGGGTGGTGCTCAGGTAGTCGTCATAATCGTGTTCGAAACGCTCGAAACGCACGCCGGCCAGGGCTTTGAGGCGTTCGGTCAAGGCCACCTGGTCCTGCACGAACAGCGCCCAGGTCTTGAGGTTTTCCTTGTCGTGGGTAGTCGTGCGGGTGAGGGCCGGACGCGGCTGGCCCAGCACCGGGTCGAACAGGTCGATCGGGTAGGCAGCGGCACCGGCGGCGGAGCGCTGGATCAGCGATTGGTAGTGGTAGTCCTCATATTCCACACCGGTCAGCAGGGTATGGCTGAAGCCGGCGAGGTCGAAATAGCCGGTCAGGTTCAACTGTATATCGCGGTCGCTCCACTCCAGCTTGCGGTAGTTGAAGTTGCGCCCCAGGGTGCGGCCATCGGCCTGCAGGGCATTGGCTTCCACGGCATTGCCTTGTAGCTGGCCATCCAGCCATTGCACGCCACCGGCCAGGGTCCAGTCTTCGTTCAGTAGATGCTCGAAACGCAGCTGGGTCATGTTGTTGTCGTTGTGCAGGGTATTGTCCAGGCCCTTTTCCCAGACGTTGGTGTCCCGCGAGGCGCTTCCTTTCTGGTTGGGGTAGCGAGTCAGGCCCCGGTCCAGCGGATGGTTGTTGCGCATGTAGTCGCCTTCGAAGGTGATGCGCGTGCTGTCGTTGACCTGCCAGCTCAGCACCGGGGCGACGTCGTAGCGTTCGGTTTTGACATCGTCGCGAAAGCTTGAGCCGCCTTCGCCCAGCAGGTTCAGGCGGTAGGCCAGGGCGCCGCTTTCATCCAGCGCGCCGGTGGCGTCGAGCGTGGCACGGTGCATGCCTTGATCATCGAGCTGGCTGCCCAGGGTCACTTTGGATTCAGCCTGCGGCTGCTTACTCACCACGTTAAAGGTTCCGCCCGGGTCGCCACGGCCGTACAGCGAACTGGCCGGGCCGCGCAGGACTTCCAGGCGCTCGATGGTGTTGGCATCCGGCGCGTTGGGATAACCGCGGTTGATCGGGAAACCGTTGCGGTAGAACTCGCCGGTGGTAAAGCCGCGAACGGTGAAGGTGGTCAGGCCCTGTCCGCCGAAGTTATTGGCGCGGCCCACGCCACCTGCGTAGTCGAGCGCATCCTGCAAGCGCGTTGCGCTGATGTCTTCCACCACATCCTTGGGCACGACGCTGACGGACTGCGCGGTTTCATGCAGGGCGGTATCGGTGCGCGTGGCGCTGGCCGAACGGGTGGCGCGATACCCCTGCACCGGACCGTCGGCGCGCTCGGCAGCGGCGTCGGCGGTGATGCTGGTGGCCTGCAACTCGAGTGAGGAAGCGCTGGATTGATCGGCCCAGACAACAGGGGAAACGGCGTGCAGCAAGCAAAGCGAAACGAACGTACGACGCATCGACAGGACGATCCAGAGCAGGAGAGGGGAGGAAAAACCGCAGCATACTATATGCTAATGCTTATCATTAGAAGCGTTGGTTGGTGTACTAACGTACCGCTAACAGGGCTGCCCATCGGCACCCGCCGGCACGGAGAAAACGCCCGCGTCGCTCGCCCGCTAGAGGCTTGTATCTACCCCTGTGGATTACCTGATTCTGGCGAAATGCCCATGCTGGAAAACGCCATCAAGGTCGATATCGTGGTGGTCACGCCTCAACTCCACCCATTCAATCAACGCTTGCATTGAGCTGCAATTTCCAGAGCAAATCACCCGACCCGCATGCCGCCAATTGCCAAAGTTGTTCTTGAGCGTGCAGCTGCGTTTCGTATTCACCCCGCTGAAGCTTGAGGCGTTGCTGTTCAGCATTAAGGTCGACCACGCTGGTCCGGAGCGCCGTGCGATCGGCGAGCAGGCGTTCGATGCCGGCCAATACCCGTCGCAGTGACGAATCCTTCGCCGCTATCGATACATTCTCGCCGTCGTGCTGTTCCAGCCGGTCGCCGAGCAGCTTCAATTCCTTGCGGGTGCTATTTCTGAAAAACATCAAATACCTCTGGTTTTATTCACGAGGTTTCGGGGCGGTTCTTGCTCTTGATGCCCCGGGCATTACGGTCTTCGAATGCCCGGGGCAGTCTGACCTGGACTGGAGTATGTCGACTCAGGCAGCCTGGTACAGACGGCGCTCGACCAGCGCGCTACCACGCAGGCGATGGGTTGCCTTGGCACCGGCCAGCACGGCCAGGTCCAACAGCGGTTCGAAGGTGACGACGGTCATGTAGGCACTGCCGAAGGTCAGAATCGACAGTGCATTTTCTGCTGTGAAGCCTTGCCCGTAGAAGGCCCAGAAGGCAACCCAGGCGACAATGCCCGCCTGGAAGGCGGTCGACAGCCCCAGCGCTTGTCTATAGCTCAGTTCCACATACGGTGTGTTTGGCGCGATGATGCGTTTCGCCAGGGCGGCGACTGCGAGCAGCGGTACCAGAAGGGTGGTGACGTTCATGCCGTATTGCGGCAGGTCGAATGGCGCGAAGAACAGACTCTGGATCAGCAGTCCCAGGGCGAGCCCCGCTGCCGCGGGTGCGGCGCCAAGCAGCAGAAACAGGGTTGACCCCAGGATGAGATGCACCTCGGAAACACCGACTGGATAGTGCGGTAGGAGCTCGAAGAAGCTGAATACCAGGGCCGTGGCAGTGACAGTGCGAGCCAGCAGCGAGAAGACACCACGCTCACCTATGGCGTGCGCAGCGAGTTTGAGGGTGTAGGCGCCGACACCTGCGGCAGTGACATAGCTCAGCCAGAGTTTTCCAGCTTCCACCAGATTAGGTTCGATATGCATGACGATTGCCCCTTGGCCGCTTCGCGACCTCGAAAGTAAAAAACAGGACGGCTCCGTCCTCAGCTTGTGGCACGGCTGATCGCTACCGGCTCGTGCCGCGGCAGGTGTTCGTGCCCGTTTCCATGGGCCGGTGGGCAACTCGCGTTGAGCAGCGTTACCGGTTGTCCATGGGGGGTATTCAAGTAAGCTTGCTGCCATTCCTCGCTGCGCTGGGTGATGTCTTCCATACCCGCTAAACCGAGTGTGGTGACCATGCTTTCCATGGCTGCGATCCATTGCCGGTAGTAAGTGTCGTTGACGCTTTCTCCGGGTTGCGCCGGGCTCGCCTTGATCTCGTCGCTGAATACCTGCACCCAGTCCTTCCAGGGAAACAGACCGGTTTGGTGCAGGTGTAGCAGCAGGGAAAAAGCCTGGGCCTGCCAAGGTTTGTCGAACACCGGGCCTTCATCGTCGAGAGACAGGCCGGCTATTGGGGGGATGTGACGCATGCTGGCGTTCATACGGCCTCCAGATAGTTGTCCCACAGATCAATGCAAACACTGTCCGGTCGCGCCACTCCCCACAGTTCTGTAGCACTGAAGCGAACGGCATAGACCTGTTGGGGTTGTTCGCCTAGACCGTGGGCCATCGTGTCTGGGGTGGCAAACGCGCCGTGTGCAATCTCGATGGTCCCGACCTTGCCGCGCGCGTAGCGCGGCAGTCGGGTGTGGGTGGTTGGATTGAGGTTCTTGGTCCGCACCCGGTCACCGACCCGGAAGCGGCCGCCGACAGGTTCCTTTGCCCGGGAAGAGGCGCCTCCGAGGATCACCGCCTCGACGATGTCCGGTGTGAGCACCGTTGGGGGCTGTGCCGGTGAGGTCGGCTTGACCGTGCCCTGCAGTTCGGCAGCGCTGATCACGCCTTTTTCCAGCAGCAGGGTCTCGAAGGCGTGAAGCCAGTGTTCGTAGTAACTCGACTGCAAGTATTCAGCCGGTTCCATGCGTTCAATGGAGTGTCGGAACTCGTCGACATTGAAGTGTCCGCCGACGAAGAGCGAGGCGAACAGCGGAAAGATCCTGCGCTCCCAGTCGTGATGGAAGACGGGTTCATTTTCTTCGGTGAGCACCGGGCCGAAACCGTGCATACCGCCTAAGTCGTGTACACCGTTCATGGTTTTCTCCTTCTCGGGTTCAGGCTTCGTCGCCCGGCGTCCTGGGCAGGCCAGTGCCGATCATGGCGTCACGCGTCACCAGCTCGACCAGTCGTTCCTCGCTCCAGCCGTCAGTGCCAGCCGGACGTTCCGGCAGTACCAGGTAGCGCAACTCGGCACTGCTGTCCCAGACGCGAACTTCCTTGTCATTGGGAATAATCAAACCGAATTCGGCCAGCACGCTGCGTGGATCGATGACTATCCGTGACCGATAGGGCGCGGATTTGTACCAGGCCGGGGGTAGGCCCAGGGTCGGCCAGGGGTAGCAGGAGCACAGCGTGCAGACCGTCACGTTGTGCACGGTCGCGGTGTTCTCCACCACCACCATGTCTTCGCCCTGCACGCCGGAAAAACCCAGTTCGGCAATGGCCGCAGTGGCATCTTCCAGCAGCCGATGTTTGTAATCGGGATCGAACCAGGCCTTGGCGACCACCTGAGCGCCGTTGCGCGGGCCGACCTTGTGCTGGTAGGTGTCCACCAGAGCATCCATGGCGGCTGGGTCGACCAAGCCCTTTTCTATCAACAGGGATTCGAGCGCCTTGACCCGCAAGGCGATGGCCTCGGGGGGCTCGGTGTGGTCGTGGTCGTGGTCGTGATGATGTTCGTGGGTATGGCTCATGTATTGGCTCCTCTGAAGTTGATACTCACGTTCAGTGCGACTTGCCGGTGTTTGCTCGCCAATGCGATGCGCGGGTTTACAACGTCCGCCAATCGACAGAGGCCTCGAATGCGGCTGCGGCTTGATAGAGGGTGCCTTCGGCATAATGTCTGCCGACAAGCATCAGTCCCACGGGCAGTCCGTCCACCAGGCCACAAGGGATCGACATGGCGGGGTGCCCGGTAATGTCCTGAGCGGCCGTATTGCCAAGCATCTCCAACGCACGTGTGACGGTCTCGGTGATTGAAGAACCCGGCTCAGGAAGCGGCTGAGCGGTGATTGGCACAGTCGGCATGACGAGCAGGTCATAGGTGTTCAACGCCCTGTCATAGGCGTCTCGGGCAAAGCGCGCAATGTTCTGGGCCTTGGCGTAGTAGCGGCCGTTGTAACGCTCCAGACCGAACTGGCCGACGAACATGCAAAGCTTGAGTGACGGCGACAATGCGTTTGCCTGATCGCGCCAACCGGCCTGTTTGTCCAGCAGGCCCACGTCGTAAAGCCCCTTCCAGTTAAAACCCGCTCCGTTACCGTGCATCATTTGCATGGTCAGGCCTTCACAGCCGATAGGGCTCCATAACGATCCCGCCAGGTTGTGTTCGGCAACCGATACCTCCTCGACCCGCGCGCCCAAAGCCTCGAGCCGGGCGATAGCGCTGCGTACCTTTTCTGCGATACGTGGATCCTGGTTAGCGAGTTGGAAGCCTTCCTGGAGAACCCCGATCCGGAGTCCGATCACGCCTCGTTCCAGATAATCGCAATAGGCATCGACCTCGGGAGCGGTCTGGCGAGGGTCGAGCCCGTCGGCGCCGGCCATCACTTCGAGCATGAGCGCGTTGTCGCGTACGTTGCTCGTCATGGGGCCGACATGGTCGAAAGTGGACTCGATCGCCATGACCCCGGTATAGGGCACCAGACCGAAGGTGGGCTTCATTCCATAAATGCCGCACCATGCGGCAGGAATGCGGATGGAGCCGCCTTGGTCGCCACCGATAGCCAGGTCGACCGCGCCCGTCGTCACAAGCGCCGCGCTGCCCGAAGACGAACCGCCCGTGGTGAAACCATGGCGAAAAGGGTTGTGTACAGGCGCTGGGTCCGAGGTATGGCTACCACCGGAGAGGCAGTAATGTTCACAGGTGGCTTTGCCGAGGATCGTTGCTCCAGCGTCGAGCAAACGCGTGACCACGGTGGCATCAAACGACGGTACGAAACCTTCCAGTGGTGCGGCACCGTTCATCATCGGAACGCCGGCCAGAGAGATATTGTCCTTGAGCGCGACCGTCTTGCCGGCAAGTTTGCCCGCACTGGCGCCCATCACCTCAGTTCTGTAGTACCAGGCGTTTAGCGGATTATCCGTGCTTGAAGGGCGATAACCAGCACTGCGCTCGTAGCGCACTGAAGGGATGAAATCTGGCAACTCGTCGACTAGATCGTAGGCATCAAAACTGGATTGCATAAGCGCCAGGTATTCGCTGGCTTGCTCGGGTGTCAGCTGTATGTGCAGGCGGCTGGCGAGATCCTGCACTTGTTCGAGAGTCGGGCGGATGATGGCCATGGGGTGTCCTGTGTCCTGTGCCAACCCGTAGGGGCTGGCAATGTCTGTTCAAACGTCATCTCGGGGATGCCCGGGCCCGGCGTGCACTATTGGCGAGCCGTGGCCGGGGCTGGTATCAAGCTATCTCCACAGATTGAGCAGCGCTTGGCTGAGGAGGACAGTCGCTTGGTTGAGCGGGACTCGCTTGCCCCTGTTTTTTATAGCCACTTTTTATAGCCACACCACGGTAGCCGTCGGCGGCCAGAGCGAGCCCGGGTAGCAGGTAGGGTTCCTTATGGATATGCCTTCCATTGGTGTGGCTTAGGCTTATGCCGAGGGTATTAGTCTTCGGCTTCAGGCGTGGCCTGTTTCTGAGATGACTTCCCGGGTTTTGGCCAGACAACCCCAACGCTTCTCATGCCTTTGGCGGGGTCCATTTCCGGGTGCGCGAGTACGACGTCCCGATAGGAGGGGCTCCCGATCACGGCCGGTTTGAACTTGATGAGGAAGTCATTGACCTCTTTGCGCAGATCCGGGGCCAGCCCGTAGTCGTCGTAGCACGCCTCGAGACAATCGAGCACGGCTTGCCAGTGCACCTCGGTCAGACCCATCCCGCGATGTGCGGTGACCATGTCTCTACCCCGGTATTTGGCGCTTCCACCCCAGTGCTCGGAAAGGAAATCGACAAAATTGATGTGTTCCTTTTGGAACGTCGATTCCGACATATGGGCCCAGATGTGCCCGATGGCGGGGTGCCCCATTGTTTTTCTCAACACTGCGCCTGCGAACTGATAAATAGCGTCATAGCCGCCAAGACGGGTATAGAGGGAGGGTTGTTGTTCCAGGGTGGGTTGCTGGTCGGTCATTGTCGGGTTACTCCGTTTCGGGTTAGAGGCATCTCATTAGCCAACGGTCGCGTTGGCACGATTGATACGGGATGCGAGGTCTTGCGACGGATCCAAGTTGAATTCGCCGTTGGGCGCACGCTGGGTTGATAAGGACAACGGGGGGTAGAGGCGGGCGGGTCTAAAAGACCCTGACGTAGCGCAGGTTCATGCGAAAGTCCTCTTTGGGGCCGTTCTCCACCGCAAGGTCGCGTCCAAGTTGCACCTGGAGTTGGTCCTTGGCGGTGAAAAACTTTCTGGCCGTGACACGGAAGTTGGTGGTTTCCATCCTGTCGTCCTGGTTGACGCCATCGATCTGGTTTTCCCCGCCCCAACTGTGGCCGAAGCCGATAGCCAGCGCAGTGGTCTCGTCGGGCATGTAGCGCCCCATTAGCTGAGCGCCGTAGGAAACGTCCTGCTCCCGGCGGGCGGAGCTGGCGCCGAAGTCGTCGTTGTCTCCGTACCAGATGGCGTCACCGACGAGGTCGATGGCCCACTTCTCCGTGAAGTGCTTGACGTAAGCGGCCTGGAGATCAACCTTCCAACGGTTCTCGCCAAGGTTGAGCGCGTCGTCTTTGTCATAGTTGCCAGTCGGCACGTACAGGTAAGCGGTCGCACCGAGGGTGTCGTTGGCGTCGTTGAGACGGTACTTGAGCGGCGCTGTAAGAATGAGGTCGCCGATGCCGCTGGCCTCGCCTAACCCAGAAGCGTCACCACCACCTGAGACATGGCCGAAGGGCAACAGAAATTGCGGCTCGATGGTCAGCCGCTCGCTCAGTTGGTAGACGTGTAGCAGACGCAGAATGCCGACATCGGACGTCAGGTTGAAATCGGAACTGGTCTTGTGGCCCTGGGAGTAGGCATTGTCCGTGGTGGAGTGCTGGTAGTAGAGCACGCCGATGGTCGCTCCCACGGGGAGCGGCTCGTAATCGCCAGGATCCACCTCGAGAGCGTGAGAGGAAAGGCTGGGGAGGAGGGCTGCAAGCGACAGGTAGCGGAACTGTTTCATGATCGAAGAACCTTTTTTCGGGCAAAAAGAGCCCCGCTATCGCCAGTCAGGCAACGCGCAGGGCTAAAAGTGGAGTCAGCGATGGAGTCAGGTGGGCGACACTTGCGCGTCGCGCATCATCCCGGTCTGCGGGTGGCAGTTGATGTACTCGAACAGTTGCTGGCTACCGTCCGCTACCGAGACCTCGTGATACAGCCGCAGCTTCGAAAGGCCTCCGATCACTCGGAAGAAGGTGGTGAAAATACGTAAGTGAGTGGGATGGGATTCTGCCCAGCGTTCCAGTTTGTCGAGCGATCGCCAGTGACCGATGTCATAGGCGATGTCGAGGAGATTGCCATCAAGGTCGATATTGCGTACGAAGCGGTTGCTATAGCAGCCCAGCGCCTGCCCCTCGTCACGCAGGAAGTTCATGCCGTCTTGCAGTGGCGGCAGCATCTCGTTGAAATAGAGCGCGCGCTCTTCCTCGCCGGCTTCGACCCAGTCTTGTCCAGAGCGGATCAGCGTCAGGTTGTCGTGGCCGCGTACCACGACCCTGCCGCCCTTGGCGGGATCGCCTGAAATGACTTGCAGTTCGCTGGTCGGCTGCATCCAGTCGGTCTGTGAGATGGCAAAGCGGTCGCGCGCCGAGCCCCAGTAGCCGTGCTCCTCAATCTCGCCGCTGATGCCGTCCATGACCGCGCCGACACCTGGCAAATCTTCCTTGAATGCATACAGTGTCTCGAACTGCTCGGCCCGCGGTGCGATGACTTCGCGGAAATACCCCAGCCCCTCGTTCAGGCGTGCCTCGTCACCCCACCAGTCGGCCACAGGCGCTGAAAGTAGCCATCGGTGATAGGCGGCGGGATCACGCCAGTAGCCCACGGCAATGAAGTTTCCATAACCCTGATTGTCGAGGTGGTAGGTCAGGTCGTGATTCCCAGGGCCATCGGCGAGGGCAAAGCTGGCGTCAATGTAGCGCATGGCTTGCAGGGCGGCGGCGCGTTGTTCGTCGCGAAATTGCACCCCGAGGTAGGCCATCACAACTTGCTTCACGTTTTCGTCAGCTCGCCCCACAAACATCGGGAAGGGAGGCTTGTAATCGTCGTGAACACGACGGGACAAAGTCCGGGGACATTTGAGATGTTTATCGATTGCAGATTCCATGGGGGGCTCCTTTATTTCCGTCTCAAACGGACGGTTCGCTGTTCTACATCCCAGTGGATGTTGGTGTGTTGCGGTGGGTACCACTCCATCGGCGTTGCAGCACCAAGGTCCCGAGCTGCACCAGGTAAGTGGCAAACTCTTCGGGGGCCATGTCCCATCGCTGTAAAAACCAGGATGAATCGGACAGCCGCTGCTGTTCTCGTAGTTGCATGACCCACCTCGTCATTCGTGTTTGTAGGGACACGGCATGGAGTGAAAATTATCGAGGGGAGATGGAATTCGCTTGGCTCGAATGGACAACCGTTTGGTTAAAAAGGACAGGTATAAATGGCCGGCATATCAGTGCGCGGCAATGGTGCGGGGCTTGTGAAATAAGGGGCGGGGCGCCCTGGGAAGTTGCAAGGGGAGTGTTGTGGAGGATCTACCGACATACGCGCCAGCCGAGTGTTCCGGTGACCATCTGGCAGTGCGTCCAACAGCTGGAATGAGGCCGTGAGGGTGGCCTGCTAATTGCTTGGCTCGCAAAAACGTTACCACGCTTTTTTGTTGAATCGCTGCCGGTAGGTGAATGCAATGAGCCAGACATGTCACTATTCGACCCTTGCCGTTACGGCACCCCTCCGGTTTGATTACTGGAAAGATGTGGTTTGTCATCACTGCCTGGACGCCGACAGCAAACTGCTGGCGCAGAGCGATTTCGACGGGGTGCTGGAGGTGCATGGCATGGGCGCATTGGACATCTGCACCTTGTCCGCGCCCTTGCATTATTGGGAGCGGTCCGCCCAGCACCTGCGCAGTGATCCTAATGACGATTTGTGGTTGGGCTTTACCAGGAGCGGCTATGGCGAATTGGAACAGGCTGACCGACGGACGAAGCTCACCGCGGACGATCTGTTTCTTTATGACGCATCCCAGCCGTTCAGATTCAGCTTCGGCGGTACCGACAATCACCTTGTCCGCATTCCGAGACAACTGCTCAGTCAGCGGTTACCCGGCATAGCAGGTTGCACCGCGATGGTTCTGGATGATCGTCGCCCAGGGGTGATTCCGTTACGCGAGATGTTGCGCCAAGCCGCGAGCATGCCTTCAGGCTTCCATAACCCGGGAATATCCAGTCGTTACTCCAGCACCTTGCTCGACCTTCTGGTGGTCAGCCTGGAACTCCAGGATTTAAAGCAGACTCATGACGAGCTGGACCTGTATGGCCGGATCATGAATTACATCCACCAATATTTGACCGATGTGGACCTGTCGCTCGAACGCATTGCTCAAGCTCACCATGTCTCCACGCGCACTGTGACGCGCGCTTTCGCTCGTCATCAGAAATCGCCGGTCGCGGAAATTTGGAAGGCGCGCTTGCTCGCGAGCCGCGACGCGATTGAGCGCGGTCAAGTCCGCAGTATTTCCCAGGCGGCGCTGGATTTCGGTTTCTCCGACTTCTCTCATTTCAGCCACGCCTTTCGCAAGGCCTTTGGCATTGCTCCCCATACTCTTCTGCGACGAGAGTGAAATGGACGGGCTTTATCGCTTCTGAAGCGAAAGCCATTTGAAGGTGATCATCCGAGAGGCGTGTGCAGCGGCTGGCTTTGCCGTAGCGTGGTGCCAGCGGTGATAATCGCTTCCAATGTCATTGCACGCGCAGCTGCATGACAAACCGACTGGAACAGTGGCTCCAGGACAATGTTTCTGGCAAAAAAAATTGAAACTTGCCGCCGTATTTGCCCCCGCTCGTATCGGCTGTACGAGTGAGCAGTGCGGCCAATCGCGGCTTTTCGTTTGTATCATCCTGAGCGACGAGCCGTCCCTGGCTCCCCACCTCAAACAAGCTAGAACGGGCCGATGCCTGAGACTGCTGATAGGAACATTGGGCGCACGCAATGCCGTATCAAAGACTCTCGGGGTCGCCGAAGAACATCTGAATCCGCGAGCGCAGCCAGCGTTCGCCCGGGTCGTTGTCCTGGGAGCCGCGCCAGGCCATGTGCAGTTCGAAGGTGCGCACCGGCAGGGGCGGGTCTTCGGCGCGCACGCCGCCGGCGGCGGTCAGGGCTTCGGCGGTGTAGTCCGGCACGGTGGCAACGATGTCGGTGCCGGTGAGCAGGGTGCTCAGGCCGTTGAACTGCGGGACCGCGAGTACCACGTGACGCTTGCGCCCGAGTTTTTCCAACTCTTCATCGATAAAACCGCTGAGGTCGCCGGCGAACGACACCAGGGCGTGGGGGCGGGCGCAGAAGTCGTCGAGGCTCAGGGCGCCGGGCATGCTGTCGGCCCGCAGCAGCTTGGGCAGGCTGCGGCGCAGCACCTTGCGCTTGGCGTTGGCGGGCAGGTCCTGGGTGTAGCTGACGCCGATGGAAATCTCGCCGGAGGCCAGCAGGGCCGGCATCAGCAGGTAGTTGGCGCGGCGCACCACCAACACGATCCCCGGCGCCTCGGCGCGCAGGCGCTTGAGCAGCATCGGCAGCAGGGCGAACTCGACGTCGTCGGACAGGCCGATGCGGAACACCGCGGTGCTGGTCGCCGGGTCGAATTCGGCGGCGCGGCTGACCGCGGTGGAGATCGAGTCGAGGGCGGGCGAGAGCAGGGCGAAAATCTCCACCGCCCGGGCCGACGGCTCCATGCTGCGCCCGGTGCGCACGAACAGCGGATCGTCGAACAGGCTGCGCAGGCGCGACAGCGCCGCACTGATGGCCGGCTGGCCGAGGAAGAGTTTCTCCGCCGCCCGGGTCACGCTGCGTTCATGCATTAATGTTTCGAACACGATCAACAGGTTCAGGTCGACACGACGCAGGTCATTACGATTCATCTTGAGTCCTGGCAGAGTCAGCAAACTTGACGAGAGCGGCCATATGAGAACAATGGCCGGCATGAATCTTACGGGGAAAGGCTGCTACTCTGCACCGGCTAATTGCTTTTTCCTGTAAGGAGCCCTTCGCTCTGGCACGCTGTTTCCCGTTGTTGCAGGTGCTGCGGAATCAATGACAGGCATGTCGACTATTAATAGCCACTGATGGTCTTGGCCAGAAAGCCCAGATAGAGTTCGGGGCATTAGAGGTTACTTTGACGAGGTTTGCGATGTCCCGCACGATCCGTTTTCACAAGTTTGGTCCGGCCGAGGTGCTCAAGTGCGAAGAGCATGCGGCCGCTCTGCCTGCGCCAGGCGAAGTGCAGGTGCGTGTCGAAGCGATCGGCATCAGTTGGTACGACGTCCTTTGGCGCCAGAACCTGGCGTCTTCCCATGCCCGCCTGCCTTCCGGCCTTGGCCATGAGATGGCCGGCGTAGTGACTGCGGTCGGCGAAGGTGTCGACGACCTGGCCATTGGCGACAAGGTTGCCAGCTTCCCGGCCGAAAGCCCGAACGATTATCCGGTCTATGGCGAGCTGATTGTCCTGCCACGCTCGGCGTTGACCCGCTATCCCGATGTGCTCAGCCCGGTGGAAGCCGCGGTGCATTACACGCCGCTGCTGGTGGCCTACTTTGCCTATGTCGACCTGGCGCGGGTCAAGCCCGGGCAGTTCGCCCTGGTCACCGATGCCAGCCACTGCGCCGGTCCGTCCTTTGTCCAGTTGGGCAAGGCGCTCGGAGTGCGGGTGATTGCCGCGACCAAGACCGCTGAAGAGCGTGAGTACCTGCTGTCCCTGGGGGCCGAGAAAGTCATCGTCACCGAAGAGCAGGACCTGCTCATGCAGATCAACAAATACACCGACAACCGTGGTGTCGACGTGGTGTTCGACGGCCTGGGCGGTCCGCAGATGTCGATGCTCGGCGACGTCCTGGCCCCACGCGGCAGCCTGGTGCTGTACGGCCTGCAAGGTGGCAACCAGACGCCGTTCCCGGCCTGCGCGGCGTTCCAGAAGAACATCCAGTTCTTCGTGCACTGCATCGGCAACTTCACCGGCAAGCCCGAGCTGGGGATCATCCAGGATCAGGTGGCCTTGCAGCGCGCCTTGCGCGACATCAACCAGCTGACGGCTGATCGTGTGCTGCTGCCGCTGAAGACCCGGATCTTCCCGTTCAACGAGTTCGTCGAAGCCCACCGCTACATGGACGAGTGTCCTTGCCGCGAACGGGTCGCACTGCAGGTCGAACCGGCCTGATCCTGAACGCCAGGGTTCGCCATCGCGCACTCTGGCGTTTCTGTCCTCGCGGTCACTCCCTTCTTTATTCCCGTCTCGATCCTGAGTGTCTTCTGTGCAGCAGCCGACAATGGCCTATGTTGCGCCTGCTTATTGTGCAAGCCTCCACGGATAGATCCCGTCGCGTTGCGGTCAAACTGCCAGTAAACTGCGCAGCACTCACCGAACCATCCATTTCCCGAGGTTTTGCATGACACTCAGTCCTTTTGCGGGCAAACCGGCGCCGACAGAATTGCTGGTCGATCTTCCGCGACTGGTAACGGCCTACTACACCGGCCAGCCCGATGCCGCCATCTCTACCCAGCGGGTCGCCTTCGGCACCTCGGGGCATCGTGGCAGCTCGTTCGACCTGAGTTTCAATGAATGGCATGTCCTCGCCATCAGCCAGGCGATCTGCCTGTATCGCCAGGCCCAGGGCATCGATGGCCCGCTGTTCGTCGGCATCGATACCCACGCCTTGTCCACCCCGGCCGGTGCCAGCGCCCTGGAAGTGCTGGCCGCCAACGGTGTGACCGTGATGATCGCCGCGGGTGACGAGTACACCCCGACGCCGGCGGTGTCCCATGCGATTCTCTGCTACAACCGCGGCCGCACCAGCGGCCTGGCCGACGGCATCGTGATCACCCCGTCGCACAACCCGCCACAAAGCGGTGGCTACAAGTACAACCCCACCAACGGCGGCCCGGCCGATACCCACATCACCAAGTGGATCGAAGCCAAGGCCAACGAGCTGCTGGCCAACAAGCTGGCCGGTGTGAAGCGCATCAGCTATGAGCAGGCGCTGAAGGCCGACACCACCCATCGTCACGACTACGTCAACAGCTATGTCGCCGACCTGATCAATGTCATCGACCTGGAGGCCGTCCGCAACGCCAAGCTGCGCCTGGGCGTCGATCCGCTGGGTGGAGCAGGGGTGCGCTACTGGTCGGCGATTGCCGAGCACTATCGCCTGGACCTGGAAGTGGTCAACAAGGAAGTCGATGCCACATTCCGTTTCATGTCCGTCGACTGGGATGGCCAGATCCGCATGGACCCGTCGTCCAGCTATGCGATGCAAGGTCTGATCGGCCTGAAGAATCGTTTCGACGTGGCCTTCGGCTGCGACCCGGACCACGACCGTCACGGTATCGTGACCCCGACGGGCGGCCTGCTGGCGCCGAACAATTACCTGGCGGTGGCCATCGACTACCTGTTCCAGAACCGCCCGCACTGGCGCGCCGACGCGGCCGTGGGCAAGACCGTGGTCAGCAGCGGCCTGATCGACCGCGTGGCGGCGCGCCTGGGCCGCCGCCTGTACGAAGTGCCGGTGGGCTTCAAGTGGTTCGCCGACGGCCTGTTCGACGGCTCCCTCGGCTTTGGCGGTGAAGAGAGCGCCGGTGCATCGTTCCTGCGCAAGGACGGCGGCGTCTGGAGCACCGACAAGGACGGCCTGATCCCGGCCTTGCTGGCCGCGGAAATGACCGCCCGCACCGGCCGCGACCCGAGCCAGGCCTACCGTGCCTTGTGCGACGAGTTGGGCGAGCCGTTCTCGGTGCGCGTCGATGCCAAGGCCAACCCGCAGCAGAAAGCGCTGCTCGGCAAGCTGTCGCCGGAGCAGGTGACCTCGACCCAACTGGCCGGCGAAAGCATCCAGAAGATCCTCAGCCATGCGCCGGGCAACGACCAGGCGATCGGCGGCCTCAAGGTCATGACCGAGAACGGCTGGTTCGCCGCGCGTCCATCGGGCACCGAAGACATCTACAAGATCTACGCCGAGAGCTTTATCGGCGACGATCACCTGAAGCAATTGGTGCAGGAAGCGCAGACCCTGGTGGACGGCGCAATCAGCGGCTGATGCGATAAGGCCCGTAAGCCGGACGCAAAAAGGGCGACCAGACGGTCGCCCCTTTTTTGTTTGCCGTTAACGCCTCAAGCCAGGTCCACCAGGACGATTTCGCTGTCCTCGAGGGCGGTGACCCGCAGCAGGCGTTCATCCTCCACCGCGACACCGTCTCGAGCTTCGGCGCGCAAGCCATTGACTTCAATCACCCCGGTCGCCGGCACCAGGTAGGCCCGACGGCCCTGGTCCAGCGGGTACTCGGCGGACTCCCCAGCCTTCAGGTTGGCGGCTACCAGGCGCGCGTCGGCACGAATCCGCAGGCTCTGGTCATCGCCTTGCTTGCCGCTGGCCAGGGTCACGAAGCCTTCGCGCTGGCCTTTGGGGAACGGCTTGGCACCCCAGGACGGCGCGGAGCCGGCCTGGTTGGGGATGATCCAGATCTGGAAGATCCTGGTTTCGCCGGCTTCCAGGTTGTATTCGCTGTGGGCAATCCCGGTACCGGCGCTCATCACCTGCACGTCGCCAGCCTCGGTGCGGCCCTTGTTGCCCAGGTTGTCTTGGTGGGTGATAGCACCTTCACGGACGTAGGTGATGATTTCCATGTCGCGGTGCGGGTGCTGCGGAAAACCGCTGCCGGGAGCGATCACGTCGTCGTTCCACACGCGCAGGTTGCCCCAGTTCATGCGTTTGGGGTCGTAGTACTCGGCGAACGAAAAGTGGTGGTGGGCATCCAACCAGCCATGATGGGCGCCGCCCAGGGATTTGAAGGGTCTGAGTTCAAGCATGATCGTCTCCTGTCAGGGTTCGTCATGGGGCGCCTTGGTGGAGCCGCAGAACGAGACCGGTGATTGATGGCGCTCATCATCCATCAGCAAAGCATCGATAAAAAGCGCAAAAACTGCCGTTATCAGATCTAATAAATAGATATATTTTGGAGTCTTTCTTCTGCCTCCAAACATTCAGTTCGGGGCTTAAGTGAATGACCTGTAAGCATTTCACTAGAAGTCATCGACGAATGAAGCGACCATACCGTCCCACACAGCCTCACACCCTGGAGTCAGCGTGCCGCAACACACCCCCGATCTTCCTCCCGAACTCTTGCCCCTGGCCGAAATGCCGCTGCTCAAGCGCTTGGCGGCCAGGTTCTTCGATCATGGCCTCAGTCGCTTGCGCGCCCAGCATCGCGCGTCCTGGTTGCATGGCCAGGCGGACGGCTTTCGCAGCGGGCATACCGCCGGGGTGGAATACGGTTACCAGGAGGGCAAGGCCGAGGGACTGGAGCAGGGCCGTCAGGTCCTGCTGATTCGCGACAGCCGCTCCACCGAGCATCCGGCGCCCGGGGTAGACGATTATCTGTTCGACGACTGGCGCCTGCCGCTGAGCGCCGAACTGAAGAAGTGCATCAAGGCCGACGTTGGCCGCCTGCTGCCGGCCCATGCCCAACCCAGCAGCGCGCAATGGAAGATGATCTTCAGCGAAACCCCGTCCACCTCGGTGATTGCCGGCGCTGGCGCGGGCAAGTCGACTTCCCTGGTCCTGCGCATCCTGCTGCTCAACCATTACCTGGGCTTCGAGCTCGACTCGATGACCGTGGTGACCTTCACCCGCGAGTCGCGCAAAGACTTCATCAACAAGTTGATGGAGGTGTTCGCGCTCTGGGGCCGGCCCCTGGGCCTCAAGGAGGCGCGGGAGCTGGTGCGCACCTTTCACTCGCGCATCCTGCCGATGGTCCGCAGCCTGCCGGGTTTCGAGCGCCTGCAGGCCTTCGAAAACCTCAGCGATCGCCCGGCGGTGGGGGATCTGGAGGTCGACAGCAATCCCTTCGACCTGCGGATCAACGATGCCCAGCGCATGCACCTGAATGCCTGTTACCACGCCTTGCACCGGCGTGACGGGCGTTTTCGCGAGGCGATCAAGCCGTTGCTGCGCCATGCCCTGCAGCTCAAGGAGCTGGAGCGCGATCACCCGGACGTGCAAAAACGCATGGCCGTGACCGAACTGGCGGCCAAGCGCGACGAAGAGCTGTGCGACACTCTGGAAGACCTGTGGTTTCGTGCCGGCGCCTGGCCGATCAAGGGCATTGAGCCGAACCGGCAGACGGTCGAGATCAACGGCTCGCAGTTCCATTGCCATGGCTACGTCGCCGAGCTGGATGCCTGGGTAGTGCTTGGGTTCGACCCTCGGGAAAACCCGCAGCTGAGTCGCCCCGGATCGAAGCTTTCGGTGCGCGCGGAGTGGGCGGTAAAGCGCACCCTGTTTCAAGCTTTCTGCCGTAAGCCGATGATTTGGCTGGATAGTTACGATTCGGCAAAGCGCGTCCTGTCGTCCCTGGCCGGGGATGCCAGTGCCGGACCGGGCTTCGATTACAAGGTCAAGGGTGAGCTGGCGTCGGCGCCGTTGCTGGACTGTTTTGTCGCAGCGGCCGGGTTTATCGAGAACCTTGGGCTGGACGTCTCAGTGGCCGTGGGCCAGATGGTGTTTGCCCGGGACGACCCGGATCGCTACTTCTTCGAGGCCCTGAGCCTGTTCTGGCGGGCGCTGGATGATCATCTGCTCGACCAGTCGCCGCCGATCATGAGCTACAACCGCATGTTCGCGCTGTTCGGCGAGAACACCCCGGAGAACTTCAAGCTGCTCAGCGATGAGCGGCTGCGGCCGATGTCGCACCTGATGATCGACGAATTCCAGGACGTCTCGCCGCAGATCGTCTCGTGGATTCGCGCCAGCCTGCGCGAGATCCGCAGTCGCGGGCCGGCCATGCATGTCGGCCGCGGGGCACAGCGCTCGTCGTTGCTCTGCGTGGGGGACGACTGGCAGTCGATCTACGGCTGGCGTGGCAGTTCGCCGAAATTCTTCATGGAGTTCAACAAGGAATTCCCGTCGCCGGCCACCACCCGGGTGATGCTCAGCGAGAACTATCGCAGCCACCAGCACATCATCGACGCCGCGGAACATATCGTCCGCGCGGCGCCGGCGATTGCCGGGAAGAAGGCCAAGGCCAGCGGCGAACCCAAGGAAGTGTTGCCGGTGAATGTGCTGGACCGCGATGACCAGGGGCTTGCAGCACGGCTGGCGGAGCACTATCGCAATGGCGATTCGATCTTGATGCTGTTTCGAAAAAGTAGCGATAAGTCATTGATTGAAGAGCATATTTTGCCAATAGTTAATGTTGATTCTAGATTGCCAGCCGAGGACCGACGCCTCAAGCAACTGACCTATCACAGCTCCAAGGGCTTGCAGGCGGATGCGGTGTTCCTGCTCGGCGATTGCCAGCACCTGACCAGTTCGCCCTACAAGAACCAGGTCTATCGCATGGCCGGGCTGGGCAAGGATGGCGACAGCGAGCCTTACGACAATGCGCAGAAGGACGAGACCTTGCGCCTGGCCTATGTCGGCATCACCCGGGCGGTGAAACATTGCTACTGGTATGTGGACCGCCCGGACACCCAGGCGGCCAATGCACCCAAGGCGTCGGACCGGATTCCCCAGGGCAAGCCGTTCTTCGCCGACCTGCGGGCCTGAAAAAGCCCGCGCGATGGCGGGCTTGAAAACAGTCTGGAGCGGCCTGGGGCCAGGAGCAGGACGACCCTAGGCTTTCAGCGCGAGTGGCGGCATGAAGGCCTCCAGCTCGTCTTCCACCGCCTCGATTATTCGCTCGACATCGGTGGCATTCATCACGGTGGCGCAGGGGATGCCGGCAATGGCGATCATGGTCTCGCCGCTGGCACGATCGAAGAGCCGGGCGATCATGCTGCCGGGTGCATCCATGCTGGCCTCGAAGCCCATGGGGTGAAAATGCCAGCGCATCAGCTGGCAGGCGTTGGGAAAGGTGACTTTGCTGGCGGAGACTCTATTCATGGATTGCCCACCTTGATCATTGAGCGCTTCCTTGTGCTCGCGGTAGGTATGGAAGGACCGTCACTGGACCAACCTGTGGAGCTTTTAAAAATAGCACCGGGATATGACATTCAACGGTTTTTTTCAGGCCGTTTGGCGATTGTCTTGCACTTTTTTGATGCAGGTCATTTCCGGCAGCGGTTTAGGCAAAACGCCAGTATCCAGGGGCCATGCATTGGCCATTGAAGCGCTGGACGAACTTCGGCAAGCTGCGCCTTTCCATCCCCTGAGCCGTTATCTCTGCCCCTATGTCTTCCCTTGATGATGGCCCGGCGCAAACCCAGGCCACCGGCGAGACGGTGCTGCGCTATCACCTGTGCTGGAAGCACCGCGACCTCGATGGCGTCATGGCGCTGTATCACCCGCAAATCCAGTACAACGACTTTTTCCAGAACCGCACCCTGGGCCTGGACGAGCTGCGCGAATACGTGCGCAACAGCATGCCGCGCGCGCCCGACGAGGCCCTGGAGCACAGCGACCGCATCCGCATGGACGGCAACACCGCGTTCATTCAATACCAGGTGACCCTGCGTGGCGGGCAGGGCCTGGTGTCGTTTCGCGCCAGCGAGGCGATCACCGTGCGCGACGGCCTGATCTGGCGGGTCAACGAATACGCTTCGCTGGTGCGCGAGGCCGAGCCGGGCAAGGCCCAAGGCCGCGTGCGGCCGGCGGTCAGCCGCCTAGGCCTGTCGCCGCGCCAGCTGAGTTTCATGGCCGAGGACCTGCAGCAGTACTTCGAGCGCCAGCAGCCATACCTCGACCCGGAACTGGACCTGCAGCGGGTGGCGAAGGAGTGCGGCTACAGCCGCAACCAGATCTCCTACCTGCTCAACCAGGTGCTGGGGCAGAGTTTCTACCGCTATGTGAACCAGGCGCGCCTGCAGCATCTGCTGGCGGCCCTGGACCAGGCGACGCCGCCGGTGCGCATCGACGAACTGGCGTTCGCCGCCGGCTTCAACTCGCTGTCGGCGTTCTACAGCTGTTTCCGCCAGCACACCGGCCTGTCGCCCAAGGCCTACGCCAGGCAAATTTCTTTGCGTGCACGCGCGCAAGACAACCCCTGAGCCCAGGCACTAGGATCGGCGCCATCGAAGTTCAGGTGGCGGAGTGCGTGTATGCCAGCGTGGCGCAATATCAGTTTGTGGATGGATCAGCTCGACGAGCCGCTGCTGGCCCGGCCGTCGCTGGAGCAGGACCTGGATGTCGACGTGGCGATCATCGGCGCCGGTTATACCGGGCTGTGGACCGCCTATTACCTCAAGCGCCTGGCGCCGACCCTGAACATCGCCATCGTCGAGGCGCAGACCGCCGGCTTCGGCGCCTCCGGACGCAACGGCGGCTGGCTGATGGGCAACCTTTTGGGCGAGGACCGGTTGCTGGCCGGGTTGAGCCCCGAACAGCGCCGCGCCTCCTTCGACCTGCTGCACGGCATTCCCGATGAAGTGGCCAGCGTCCTTGAACGCGAAGGCATCGACTGCGACTACCGCAAGGGCGGGGTGCTGTACTGCGCAGCGCGTTACCCCGAGCAGGAAATCACCCAGCGCCGCTACCTGGACACGCTCTACAGTCAGGGGCTCGACGAGCGCGACTACCGCTGGCTGAGCCCCGAGCAACTGGCCCAGCAGATCCGCGTGGCCAAGGCCTACGGCGGCATCTACGCGCCCCATTGCGCGACCATCCAGCCGGCCAAGCTGGCGCGCGGTCTGGCCCGGGCCATGGAGCGCCAGGGCGTGCGCATCTACGAAAACAGCCCGGTCAGCCACTGGCAGGCCGGCAGCCTGCAAACCGCCAAGGCCAGCGTGCGTTGCCGCTGGATAGTGCCGGCGGTGGAGGGCTATTCGGTGACCTTGCCGCCCCTGGGCCGTTACCAGCTGCCGGTGCAAAGCCTGCTGGTGGCCACCGAGCCTTTGTCGGCCGCGACCTGGGACGAGATCGGCCTGAACCGGGGCCAGGCGTTCAGCGAAAGCAGTCGCCAGGTGACCTACGGCCAGCGCACCGCGGATAACCGCCTGGTATTCGGCGCCCGCGGCGGTTACCAGTTCGCCGGCAAGCTGCGCCACGACTTCGACCTGACCCGCAGTGAAGTCGAGCTGCGGCGCTACCTGTTCAGCGAGCTTTTCCCGCAGCTGAAAAACGTGCGGATCACCCACTCCTGGGGCGGCAACCTGGGCATGTCCCGGCACTTCCGGCCGCACATGCTCTGCGACCGCCAGCGCGGCATCGCCTTGTCCGGCGGCTACGGCGGCGAAGGCGTGGGCGCCAGCAACCTGGGCGGGCGGACCCTGGCCGCATTGATTCTCCAGAGCAACAACGAATTGACGCGCCAGCCCTGGGTGATCCCCGAGGGCGGCCTCGACGCCTTGCGCGCATGGGAGCCGGAGCCGTGTCGCTGGCTGGGCTACAACGCGATCATTCGCAGCTTCGTCCATGAAGACCAGACCCTGGCCAACCCGGCCACGCCGCCCTGGCGCCGGCGGCTGGCCAGCCGGGTGGCGGGCTTCATGGAAGGCCTGATGCACTAATCAGGTTTTGACAGCGGTTTTTTCCATCGACAGGTAGCGCCATGAGCATCACTCAATTCAAGAACACCGCCCACGCCACCCTGGAGCAATCGACTCCGGTGGCCGTGCCCCTGGGCAGCCCGGTCGCCGTGACTTCGGTGACCTGCGTCGAGCGCAACGACGGCGTCGAAACCGGCATCTGGGAGTGCACGCCCGGGCGCTGGCGGCGGCAGATCGTCGCCCAGGAGTTCTGTCATTTCATCCAGGGGCGTTGCACCTTCACCCCGGACCACGGCGAACCGCTGCTGATAGAAGCCGGCGATGCACTGATGTTGCCGGCCAACAGCACCGGGACCTGGGATATCCAGGAAACCGTGCGCAAGACCTACGTGTTGATTTTCTGATCCTTTGATTGCCTGCCAATAAAAACAAACCCACACAGGAATCGCCCCATGATCCGTAAAAAACCGGCTTTATCGCTGTGCGCGCCGTTGCTGCTGGTGGCTTCATTCAGCCAGGCGGCCGAGACGGTGAAGATCTACAACTGGTCGAGCTACATCGCCCCGGACACCCTGAAGAACTTCCAGAAGGAAACCGGCATCGGTTTCAGCTACGACGTCTACGACAGCAACGAAACCCTGGACGGCAAGCTGATGACCGGCCGCTCCGGTTATGACGTGGTGTTTCCCTCCAACCACTTCATGGCCCGGCAGATCGAGGGCGGGGCGCTGAAGAAGCTCGACAAGAGCCAGCTGCCGAACTGGAAGAACCTCAACCCGGTGCTGCTCAAGGCCTTGCAGACCAATGACCCGGGCAACGAGCACGGCTTCCCGTACCTGTGGGGCAGCACCGGGATCGGCTACAACGTGGCCAAGGTCAAGGCGGTGCTGGGGGACAACGCGCCGGTGGATTCCTGGGACCTGATCTTCAAGCCCGAATACATGCAGAAGCTGCAGAAGTGCGGGGTGGCGATCCTCGACAACGGCCCCGAGCTGCTGCCGGCGGCCCTGAATTACCTGGGCCTGCCACACCACAGCAAGAATCCCGAGGACTACAAGAAGGCCGAAGCGCTGCTGTTGAAGATCCGGCCTTATGTCAGCTACTTCCATTCTTCCAAGTACACCGGCGACCTGGCCAACGGCGATATCTGCGTGGCGGTAGGTTTCTCCGGCGACGTTTTGCAAGCCGATAGCCGGGCCAAGGAAGCCAAGAACGGCGTGGAAATCGGCTACGCGATTCCCAAGGAAGGCGCGCCGATCTGGTTCGACATGGTGGCCATGCCCAACGATGCGCCGGACGAAAAGGCCGGTTATGCCTACATGAACTACCTGCTGCGCCCGGAGGTGATGGCCGAGATCACCAACCACGTGCACTATGCCAACGGCAACGAGCAGGCCGACAGCCTGGTCGACCCGGCCATCAAGAACGACACCAAGGTCTACCCGAGCCCGGACATGATGGGCAAGCTGTTCGCCCTGGAAGCCATGCCGCTGAATATCGACCGGATCCGCACCCGCGTGTGGAACAAAATCCGCACCGGCAGCTGAAGCATTGCCACCGCTTCCCGATCTGGCGACCGCCGTCGGGGAGCGGTGTTTTTATTGCTTTATCTTCAGGCGCATCGCCAGCGTTACGCCCAGCACTGCGGCAGCCAGCACCAGCACCGCCGGGGCGGACCAGCCGGCATAGGCGACGGCGGCGCTCAGGGCGATGGGCGCCAGCACCTGGCCCAGATAGTTGCCTTGCATCACCAGGCCCAGGCACAGCGGGATCAGCGCGGGCTCCGGAGAGGTCAGCGAGGTGCTGGCGAGAAGGGTGGCGGGCAGCATGCCGGCCACCGCGCAAAAGAAGAAACACAAAGGGATTACCAGGCCGGTCGGCGTGACCGAAAGAAAGATCCCCATCCCGGAAAGCCCCATGACGATACTGGTATCGCCGAGCAGAGCTTGTGGGCGGACGCCCCGTGACAGCAGCAGGCCGGCGCTGATGTTGCCGACGATATTGACCGCCACCACCGCGGCGCTGACCACCCCGGCGCTGGCGATCGACAGCCCGACCCGCTGCATCAGGAACACCGGCAGGAAGGCCATCACCGCGAAGAACTGCAGGTTGTAGGCGGTGAAAATCAGCGCCATCAGCAGCGGCTGGCGGGCGCGCAGCACGCTGCTCAGCGAGTGGCGCAAAGCGGATTGCGTCTGGCGGCGCAGCGCCAGCGGGTCCCTGGGCGTGGTCAACGGCAACAGCAGCGCCGCCAGCAGGGTCAAGGCCGCGCCGGCGATCCAGTTCTGCTGCCAGCCACCGAGCAATGGCCCGATAAGCATCGAGGTGCCGATACCGAACGCCATGAAGGTGCTCCAGATGCCGAACACCAGGTGGCGTTTGTGCGCCGGGACCAGGCGATTGAGCACCGCCGGCGCCGCGACCACCACAATGACGAAGCCCAGGCCTTCGACAAACCGCGTGGCCAGCAGCCCATGGAAGTCGTGCAGGCTGGAACCCAGCGCGCTGGCGGCGCACATGATCAAAAGGCCGAGGGCCAGCAGATAGCGGTCGCCCCAGCGCTGCACGAGGATGCCGGCGGCGATGCCGCCGAATACACCGATAAAGGGGAAGGCCGACATGATCCAGCTCAGGGATTCCAGGGACCGGCCGAACTCCTGCTGCAGCTGCGGCAGGGCGATGGTGGCCTTGCCGATATGCAGCGCCGCGGCAATGCCGGCAAACAGCACGTTGAACACGGCGGGCCAATACCCGGTATCGGCGACGGCGTAGCTGAGGGTGTCGGGCTTGGTTGAGGTCATGGGCTTCTCCGAAAGCAGGCGGGCGAGGATCGCCGGGGTGAGGCGCGCCAATGGGTCGGAGCCGACTCTAAAAGTTAAAGTTAACTTCAAGTCAATCGGTAAAAACGGGATGCAGCGTTCTACCCATAGCACCATTGAACCGTTGATCTCGCTGGGCGAAGGGGCCGGGCGAACGGTGCTGTCGGGGTCGGCGTGGCGGCGCCCGGTCGGGCGCCGTGGGTGAGGGCAGGCGTCTGCCGTCAGATGAGCTGCGTATTCTCCGGCAGCAGGGCGCCGCCATCGACGATCAGGGTCTGCCCGGTGATATAGCCGGCCTGCTCGGACGCCAGGAACAGCATGGCGTGGGCGATGTCCTGCGGGCTGCCCAGGCGCTTGAGCGGGATGCTGGCGGCCAGGGCCGGGGAGTCGCCGAGGTTGGCCATGGCCTGGGTGGCGATCAGCCCGGGTTCGACGCCGTTGACGGTGACCCGGTGTTCGGCCAGTTCCAGGGCCGCCGCGCGAATGAAACCGTTGACCCCGGCCTTGGACGCGGCGTAGTGGGACAGCCCGGGAATCGCCGTGCGCGGCCCGGTCACCGAGGAGGTGATGACGATGCGCGGATGCTCGGCCCGGCACAACGCCGGCAGCGCCGCCTGGGTCAGCCAGAAACAGCTCTTGAGGTTCACCGCCAGGGTCGACTCGAGGATTTCATCCCTCAGGTCGCGCAGGTTTTCCATCGGGAACACCGCTGCGTTGTGGATCAGCAGGTCCAGCCCGCCAAAGGCCCTGAGCGTGGCGGCCACCGCCTGGTTGGCCGCGGCCCGGGTGCGCAGGTCCACGACCAGCAGCTCGGCGCTGCCGCCGGCTTCACGGATCAGGCGCAGGGTTTCGGCGCCCGAGGCTTCGCTGCGAGTGGCGAGCAGCACCTTGGCGCCCTGGGCGGCGAAGACTTGCGCGATGGCGCGGCCAATGCCCTGGCCGGAGCCGGTGACCAGGGCGATACGGCCGCTGAGGTCGAGGATCATGGATGTTCTCCTTGAATGACGGTGCCCAGGCATTCGTCCAGCAGGCGGTTGTGCAGGTCGACGTCGTCGGTGGTGGCCGACGGGCAGATCAGCGCCATGTTGTGGAACGGGGTCAGCAACACCCCGCGATTGAGCAGGTAGAGATGCAGGTAGGCCTCGATCAGGCCATGACGGGCATGGTGGGCTTCGCCGCCGTTGCGCGGCGCGTGGTCCATGAACAGGTATTCGACCCGGGCACCGATCCGCGTCACGTGCCAGGGCAGGCGGTGCTTGGCGATCAGCGCCTGGACCCCGGTCCGCAGGCGTTCGGCCAGGGCAATCATGTGCGCGTAGTTGGCCGCGCTCATGACCTCGCTGAAGGTGGCGCGCATGGCGGCCATCTGCAGGGCGTTGCCGGCCAGGGTGCCGCCGAAGCCGAAGTGGTTGATCGCCTGCCCGGGCTGGAAATGCGGCAGCACCTGCCAGATGCGCTCGGCCATGGCCTGGCTGGCGCCCCACACCGCGGTCGGGATGCCGCCGGCGATGCACTTGCCGAGCACGAAGAAGTCCGGTTGCAGGCCATGCTCGCCGCTGTAGCCGGCCGGGCCGCAGGAGATGGTGTGGGTTTCGTCGATGATCAGCGGCACATCGAAACGCCGGGTCAGCTCGCGCAGGCCGTCGTGGAAGCCGGGGGCGGGCGGGACCATGCCGACGTTGGTCATGAAGGGTTCGGTCAGCACCGCGGCCACGTCGCCGTGGGCCAGTGCCGCCTCCAGCGCCGGCAGGTCGTTGAACTCCACCAGCCGGGTGGTGGCGTCGTGGCGCAGGCCGTTGGCGTGCACGCCTTCGCGGGGAATCATCTGGCCGCTGGCGTCGAACTCGACCTGGGACTCGTCGACGCTGCCGTGGTAGTTGCAGTTGAACACCAGCACTTTCTCCCGCCCGGTGATCATCCGGCACAGGCGCAGCACAAAGCGGTTGGCGTCGGTGGCCGAGGTGGTGACTTGCCAGAACGGCAGGCCAAAGCGCCGCGCCAGCTCCTGGCCGACCCACAGGCTGTCGGCGGTCGGCAGCATCAGGGTCGAGCCGTGCTGGGCCTGATGGGCGATGGCCTCGGCCACGGCGGGCTGGCCATGGCCGAACATGGCGCCGGTGTCGCCCAGGGCGAAGTCGACGTAGCGGTTGCCGTCGCAGTCGGTCAGTGTCGCGCCCTGGGCGTCGGCCACCAGGATCGGGTACAGCCCCGGCCATTGCTGCATCCAGTGCAGCGGCGCGCCGTACAGCCAGTGCTTGAGGTTTTCCCGGTAGAAGCCGGCGGAACGCGGATGGCGTTCGGCGAACAGTTGCAGCTCGGATTGGTAACAGCTGGCGACGCGATCGAGGTTGAGGCCGAGGGTCATGGTCGAAGTCCTGGGATAAAAGGTTGTCGCTGACAGGTTTCTGTAGCCGCTGCCGAAGGCTGCGATCGGCCCGAAGGGCCGTAAAGGCAGCGTCTGCTACGCAGCCGATCGCAGGCTGCGCCAGCGGCTACAGGAACAAGTGTCTGGGTAGCCGCTGCCGAGCAACGCGAGGCTGCGATCGGCAACGCAGTTGCCGCGAAACCCGAGTGCGCGGTGTGTCAGGCCGAGCGCGCTGTGCGGATCGCGACAGGTAGCATCAGATGTAATTGGTGCGGTTCAGCACATGGGCGAGGGCGCCCACCGGGAAGTTGCTGGGCGCGGCGAAGTCGCTGCCCTGGTAGCCGAAGATCTTGCCGTCGGTCCTGCCCGCTTGCAGGTCGATCAGCACCAGGCCTAGGGTCGGCACGATCTTTTCGCGCCAGACGAACAGGTACAGCTGTTCGGCGAGCTTGTAGTAATGGCAGCGGTCGGTGTCCGCCAGGCCCTGCTCGACGCCCTTGAGGCACTGCCAGCTGTAGAAGTTGCGGTTCAGGTAGACGTGCTCGTAGGCCTCGGTGGCGCTGTAGACGTACTGGTTGCGCAGGCCGACCAGCTCTTCGGTCAGCGCGTGTTGCGGGCTGCTGGCGGTCAGTGGCGTGTCGATGCTGCCGTGGATGAACTGGGCCTGGACGCTGGTCAGCTCGCGGCCGGACAGGGTTCGGCTGAACAGATCGACCCGGGTCTCGGCCTGGCTCGGCATCTGCCCGATCACCGCGGTGAAGATGTTCCGGCCCAGGTCGAGGATCAGGCTTACCGAGTGGATCTGGTGGTTCTCTGACTTGAGAAAGTCCACCAGGTAAATTCCGGAACGTATTGAAGTGGCTCGATAAGTTGTCTCGCCGCTGGCTTGGCTTTCAGTGTCCTGCCAATGCAGCGAGCGTGAGCCGAAAAGGTGTTCGATGCGCCAGCCATTGGCGAAATGCAGGGTCAGGTTGCGGCCGTTGAGGTCATCCAGGCTGGGCAGGATATGGTTATCGGCGGCAAAGCCTTCGGCCAGGGCGCCAACGGTAATCCATTCGGGTTGCGGGTTCATGAGGGCGGACCTTGTCGATGAGGGAGAACCTCATGTTCATCGCGCAAACCGTTGTTGCCCATCAACCGAATGGTTGAGGCGCACGGTTTTTTACAGGAACAGCGCGCTCACCAGCTCGGTGCGGTTGTTCACCCCGACCTTGCGGAACAGGTTGATCAGGTGGGTCTTGACCGTCGGCAGGCCCAGCGCCAGCTGTTGGGCGATGGTCTTGTTGCAGGCGCCGTCGCGCAGCAGTAAGGCGATCTGCCGTTCCCGGGGCGTGAGGGGCTGCAGGCGTTCGTTGTGGCGCGAATAGGGCGCCTGGGCGGCGATTTCCAACAGGCCTTGCAGCGCCTGCAGGGTGCTCAATTCGTCTGGCCGGAACGGGCCCAGGCTGGCATCGCGCAGCAGGGACAGGCCGGCGATCGGGCTGCCACCGGCATTACGCGCGAGGATTTCCACCACATCCAGCACCCCATGGCGTTGCAGGAACCCCTGGTAAACCTCGGTTTCGTGCCGCCCCTGCTGGGCCATGCCCATGTGCAGCGACAATACCGGGCGGCCCGCCGCCACGCAGTTGCGCGGCCGCAGCGGGTCGTAGTGCCGGTAGCGTTGCAGGTAGGCCTCATGCATCTGCGGGCTCATGTGGTACAGCGAGAAATGCTCGGCCTGCAGCTGCGCGTCGATGCGGTAGAAGGCGCACAGGGTCGCCGGCACCACCCGGGTAAAGGCGTTGATGCAGCGCTGGCCAAGCTGTTGGGCATCCGGCAGGGCGGTTGGCGTATGCATGGGACGACTCCCTCTTCATGAACGGCCGGTAAAGAGGGCCGTAACCCTCTGATGCCACGGTACTTCAGACAGATCGCGAGCCCAGGTTTTGCGGCCACTGCGTTGCCGATCGCAGCCTCGCGGGCTCGGCAGCGGCTACACGGACACTGCGTTCCTTGTAGCCGCTGCCGCAGGCTGCGAAAAGCCCCGCAGGGGCTTCCCGCGATCATGCAGGCCGCGCTGATATCGGCTCCAGCGCGGTCCAGGCTTCAAGGCTGCGGCGTCAGGCTCAACGGGCCTGGGTGAAGCCCAGCTCCAGGGCAGTGACTATGGCGTCGATCTGCGGCGGCTGGATCACCAGCGGCGGCGACAGGATGATCTTGGTCCCCACCGGACGCACCATCACCCCGTTGTCGCGGGCGATCTGCGCCACCTGGTTGGCATAGCCGCCCATGGGGTCGATCGGCTCGCGGGTGGTCTTGTTAGCCACCAGGTCGAGGGCGATCATCAGGCCCTTGCCGCGCACTTCACCGACGCTGTCGAAGCGCTCGGCGAACGGCAGCAGCTTGTTCAGCATGTAGTCGCCCATCTTCGCGGCGTTGGCTGGCAGGTCTTCCTTGACCACGATGTCGAGGCTGGCCAGGGCCGCCGCGCAGGCCACCGGGTGCCCGGAGTAGGTGTAGCCGTGCATGATCGCGCCGGTGAAGTTGCCGTTCCTGCTGAACGCCGACTCGATCCGATCGTTGACCACCGTGGCGCCCAGCGGGATGTAGCCGGAGGTGATGCCCTTGGCCAGGCACATGATGTCGGGCTTCACGCCCCACAGGCGGCTGCCGAACATCGAGCCGCTGCGGCCGAAGCCGGTCACCACTTCGTCGGCGATCAGCAGCACGCCGTATTTGTCACAAACCTCGCGGATCAGCGGCCAATAGTTGGCCGGCGGCACTATCACGCCGCCGGCGCCCTGGATCGGCTCGGCGATAAAGGCCGCGACGGTGTCGGGGCTCTGGAACTGGATTTCCCGCTCGAGCAGGTCGGCGCAAATCTTTCCGAGCTCTTCCGGATCCTGGCTGTAGGGGTTGCGGTACAGCCACGGGGTATCGACGTGGAAGCAGCCGGGCAGCAGGGGCTCGTAGTTGCGCCGGAATACCGTGTTGCCGTTGACCGAAGCGCCGCCGAAGTGGGTGCCATGGTAGCCCTGGCGCAGCGAGATGAACTTGGTGCGGTCGGCCTGGCCTTCGAGTTTCCAGTACTGGCGGGCCAGTTTCAGCGCGGTTTCGATGGCGTCCGAGCCGCCGGAGCTGAAGGCCACGCGGCGCATGCCCTCGGGCTCCAGCAGGTTCATCACCACCCGCGACAGCTCTTCGGCGCGCGGATGGCTGACGCCGTCGAACAGCTGGAAGTATTCCAGTTCGTCCAGCTGGGCGGTGATCGCCGCCTTCACTTCCTTGCGGTTGTGGCCGACGTTGACGTTCCACAACCCGGCGACGCCATCCACCAGTTGGTGGCCGTGGTCGTCGTACACGTAGCAGCCATCGCCACGGACAATGCGGATCGGCTCGCGTTGTTGCATTTCATTGGGGTGCAGCATGGGATGCCAGAAGCGGCTTGGTTCGCTCACGTTGAATCTCCTGAAAACGCACGGACAGCGTGGGACATAGTAGTGCGCCCTTTGCCGGATGCCTGCTTGCCTCTGTGTGCCAGGCATTTGACCGCCACTGCCATCGACCCAGCGTCCCGCGCATTGCGGATCTGCCCGGAAAAATGCGTTCGCAGGCTTGGCGACGGCTACGCCGCCGAGCGCAGGCTGCGCCAGCGGCTACCGGGCACGCGGTGTTTTTGTAGCCGCTGCCGAGCCCGCGAGGCTGCGAACGGTTGCGAAGCAACCGCAAATACTGAGTCTGCGGTTTATCTGGATAGACGCGCCAGCGGCGGCAAAACGTGTGTCGCGGTTCCCTGGCAGCCAGTGGCAAGTTTCGCGGCAGCCAGGATCAAGACGGTGGCCGGCATTGGTCTCAGAGTTCGATCCATGAGGCCAACTAGCGAGGATTGCCCATGAGTATTGCCATCGACCCACGTGTCGCCGCCTTTATCGACAGCCAGCACGGCCTGTTGATCGACGGGCGCAGCCAGCCGGCCTTGTCCGGCGCGCAGATGCCGGTCTTCAACCCGGCCACCGGCGAAGAACTGACCCGCGCCGCCGCCGGCGCCGACGCCGATATCGACCTGGCCGTGGCCGCCGCGCGCCGGGCTTTCGAGGGGCCATGGGCGGCGCAGCGCCCGGCGGATCGCGAGCGTCTGCTGCTGAAGCTGGCCGATCTGCTGGAAGCCCATGGCGAGGAGCTGGCGCAGTTGGAAACCCTCAACAACGGCCAGTCGATCCACCTGGCCCGGGCCCTGGAAGTCGGCGCCGCCGCCGAGTTCACCCGCTACATGGCGGGCTGGGCGACCAAGATCGAAGGCAAGAGCCTGGACCTGTCCATCGCCGCCGTTCCGGGCGCCCGCTACCGTGCCTACACGGTGCCGGAGCCGGTAGGCGTGGTCGGCGCCATCGTGCCGTGGAATTTCCCCTTGTTGATGGCCATCTGGAAAATCGTCCCGGCCCTGGCCTGTGGCTGCACCGTGGTGCTCAAGCCCGCCGATGAAACCCCGCTGACCGCCTTGCGCCTGGGCCAGTTGTGCCTGGACGCCGGGATCGCCCCGGGGGTGGTCAACGTGGTCACCGGCAGCGGCGCCCAGGCCGGCGCGGCGCTGTCCGCGCACAAAGGCATCGACAAGCTGGCCTTCACCGGCTCGACCCAGATCGGCAAGGTCATCGGCCATGCGGCGGTGGACAACATGACCCGGTTTTCCCTGGAGCTGGGTGGCAAGTCGCCGGTGATCGTGCTCGATGACTGCGACCCCCAGGCCGCGGCCGCCGGTGCCGCCGGGGCGATCTTCTTCAACCAGGGCCAGGTCTGTACCGCCGGTTCGCGCCTGTATATCCAGCGGGCGATCTTTGACCAGGTGCTGGAGCGTTTGTCGGCCATCGCCGGCTCCCTGAGCATCGGTCCCGGGCTCGACGAACAGGCACAGATCAACCCGCTGATTTCCGCCAAGCAGCAGAAGCGCGTGCTGGACATGATCGGCCAGGGCGTGGCCGACGGCGCCCGGGTGCTGTGCGGCGGGGTCGCCTATGGCGAGCAGGGTTTCTATGTGCGCCCGACGGTATTGGCCGACGTGCACGCGGGCATGCAGGTGGTGCGCGAGGAAATCTTCGGCCCGGTGGTGGTGGCCACGCCTTTCGACGAGATCGACGAGGTGGTGGCGCTGGCCAACGACAATCAGTACGGGCTGGGCGCGAGCATCTGGTCCAACGACCTGGCGAAGGTCATGGATCTGATCCCGCGGATCAAGGCCGGCACGGTCTGGGTCAATACCCACAACATGCTCGACCCATCGATGCCGTTTGGCGGCTACAAGCAATCGGGCATCGGCCGCGAGATGGGCCACGCGGCGATAGAGGCGTATACCGAGAACAAGTCGGTGTGCATCGCGTTCTGACCTGTAGCCGCTGCCGCAGGCTGCGATCGCGCCCGCAGGGTGCGCAAGATATCAAGATCGCCGAAGGCCTTCGGCCTTATCGCAGCCTGCGGCAGCGGCTACAGTCGGACCCGGTCGTCCGGCCCCAGGCTGCGCAGACAGCCAGTAACACGCCCGCCCGGCGTGCCCTTGAAATGCCTAGAACAACAACATCACCCATGCTTTCGAGGTCCAGCACCATGTCTTTCAACGACAGACTCACCCGCCACCTGAACCAGGGCGTGGTCGGCTTTCCCACGGCCCTGGCCAGCGCCGTCGGCCTGATCATGGCCAGCCCGGTGATCCTCACCGCCACCACCGGCTTCGGCATCGGCGGCGGGGCGTTCGCCGCGGCCATGCTGATCGCCATGCTGATGATGCTCGCGCAATCGACGACCTTCGCCGAAGCGGCCTGCATGATTCCCACCACCGGCTCGGTGTACGACTACCTGGCCTGCGGCCTGGGGCGCTTCTTCGCGATCACCGGGACCATTTCCGCCTACCTGATCGTGCATGTGTTCGCCGGCACGGCGGAAACCATCCTCAGCGGCGTCATGGCCCTGGTGAACTTCGAGTCCCTCAACACCCTGCTGGAACAGAGCGGCAGCGCCTGGCTGGTGGGTGTCGGGCTGGTGATCTTCTTCGGCCTGCTGAACGCCGTGGGCATCACCGCGTTCAGCCGCGCCGAGGTGATCCTGACCTTCGGCATGTGGACCACCCTGATCATCTTCGGCGTGGTCGGGGTGTTCAAGGCGCCGGCGGTGGAACTGAGCGGCTGGTTCGGCGAGTCGATGGTCGGCACCGACCTGACCACCATCCTCTCGCTGGTGGGCATGGCCATGTTCATGTTCGTCGGGTGCGAGTTCGTCACGCCGCTGACGCCGGAGGTGCGCAAGGCGGCGAAAACCATTCCCCGGGCCATGGCCCTGGGCCTGGTGGGGGTAGCCACCTGCATGTTCATCTATGGTGCGGCGATGAAGCGCCAGGTGGCGAACATCGCGCTGAGCGAAGACGGCAGCGTGCACCTGCTGGACACGCCCATGGCCATCCCGCAGTTCGCCGAGCAGGTGATGGGGCCCTACGGGCGGATCTGGCTGGGCGTCGGCCTGCTGTTCGCCGGGGCGGCGACCATCAATACGCTAATGGCCGGATTGCCGCGCATTCTCTACGGCATGGCGCTGGACGGCGCGCTGCCCAAGGCCTTCACCTACCTGCACCCGCGCTTCAAGACGCCGCTGCTGTGCATCGCCGTGGCGGTGCTGATTCCGTGCCTGCACGCCTGGTGGCTCGGCGGCAGCACCGACAACATCATGCACCTGGTGCTGGCCGCGGTCTGTGCCTGGAGCACCGCCTACCTCCTGGTGACCCTGTCGGTGGTGGTGCTGCGCATCCGCCGTCCGGACCTGCCACGGGCCTACAAGTCGCCCTGGTTCCCGCTGCCGCAGATCGTCTCGTCCATCGGCATCCTCCTGGGCATGTGGTTCATCACGCCGCCGGGCATGAACCCGCGGGACATCTACGTGCCCTTTGGCAGCATGCTCGGCCTGACGGCGATTTATGCGCTGGTCTGGACGGTCTTCGTGCAGAAGGTCAACCCGTTCCGCCCGGTGCCGGTGGAGAAGGTGCTGGAAAACGCCTTCAACCTGCAATCCCCCACTGAAACCCAAGCGCAGACCCTGCCTGGAGCCAAGCCCGATGAGCAGTACAAGCTGGCGGCAAAACCTCTCTGAGTTCTGGCGGCGACCACCCTCGGGCTATCGCCCGGGGGTGACCCTGAACCAGTTGCGCCGCGACCTGCCGGGGCTCGACTGGGCGCCGCAGGCCCCCGGGCTGGCGCGCTTCACCTGGGCCGAGGAGGGCTTGGACTTCGAGGTCGAGGAGCTGCCACAGGCGCAGTTCCTGATGCACCTGGTGGTCTGCGAGTTTCGCCTGCGCGTTCCCGGTTCGCCGGGGCCGCAGGCGCGGATCGACATTCGCCATACCGGCGCGATCCGCCGCCAGGGCGTCGCCGCCGGCTTGAAGCAGGGCGCGCAGGCGCAGTGGGCAGGGCTGTTGCAGCAGTTGCACAGCGACCCGCAGTTGCTGGCGGCGTTGCTGCCCCTGGACTTCAAGCGCCTGCAATTGCAGCGCGACGAGCAGGGTTGGCGGGTGAGCCTTGAGCATTTCGGTGCCAGCGAGGTGGTCAACCGGCTGCCTGGCTTCCGCCGTTATATCCGCCTGAGCGCCGAGCAACGCGGCGCCTTGCTGGCGACCTTCAAGCGCCTGCATTCACTGTTGCGCGATCACTGAACTGTTCCCACCGTGCTGGCACAACCCGTGCTTAGGCTATAACGGACTATCCATTGCGCCGCGCTTCCTTGCCCGGCAAATAGATAACATGTTAATGATATCGCCATAACAACTAAAGGCGGTCTCAGCCGGCTTCTGGAGGTGCACAGTGCTTGCTTCGCAAAGTTTCGATGCCTGGATCGGCGCATTACAGGGGGTTTGCGGTCGCTTCGACGCCCGCCAGGCGTTGAACCCGGGGTTGTTCATCGGTGAAGTCGGCTTGCGCGACTACGCCGGCCTCGAGGTGGCGCAGATCCGCACCAATGCCGGACTGATCTCGCGCAAAAGCACCAGCGTCGATCATGAAGACGACCGGCACTGCTTCCTGATCATGCAGCGCAGCGGCCATGCCCAGATCAGCCAGGGCGGCGAGCGCATCGAACTGGCGCCGGGGGAAATGGCCTTGCTGGACTCCGCCGGGGCCTGTGAAATCGTTCCTCACGGCCTGATCGAACATGCCTCGCTGCATTTGTCCCGCGACGAGGTGTATCGTCATCTGCCGGCGCAGCAGCGCAAGTTCGGCAAGCTCTCGCAACAGTGCGCCAGTGGCCGCTTGATGCGCCTGCTGGTGGAGCAGATCTGCGGCGAGCCGTTGCCAGGTTGCGCCGACCCGCAGGAAGGCCAGGCGTTGCAGGAAGCGCTGATCGCCTTGCTCGGCCCGACCCTGCGCCAGACGCCCGGCGCCCATCTCGACGGCTACGACAGCCAGCACGGCGGTTGCCTGCGCAGCCAGGCCCGGCAGTTGATCAACCAGTCCCTCACCGAGCCCAGCCTGACCCCGGTGTCACTGGCCAGCCAGATGAATATCTCGGTGCGCCAGCTGTACCGGCTGTTCGAAGAGCAGGGCGACAGTGTCTGCCGTTTCATCCAGCGCGCGCGCCTCGAGCGCAGCGCGGCGGACTTGGGCAACCCGCGCCTGCGCCACGCGTCGATCACCGACATTGCCTTCAAGTGGGGGTTCACCGACTCGGCGCACTTCAGCCGCACCTTCAAGAAGCATTTCGAGCAATCGCCGCGGGATTACCGCGCCCGTTTGCTGAACGCCTGAGCAGCCCTCAAGGGTTTTCCAGGTCATGCCCCAGGGACTGGATAAACAGCGAGAACAGCTCCGGCTGTGAGGAGATATCCAGCTTGGCGTAGAGATGGCGCCGGTGCACCTTGATGGTGTCCGGCGAGATCTTCAGCCGCTCGGCCATGGCCTTGGAGGAGAACCCACGCAGGATCAGCCGGGCGATTTCCACTTCCCGATCCGACAGCACGCCGCAGCCGAAATGACTGAGGGCATCGCGGATCTGGCTGGCCATTTCTTCCGCGGCGGGTGGTTGCGGGCGCTGGTGGCTTTGCTGCCAATGCTGCTGCATCAACGGCAGGACCCAGGCCGAGAAGGTGGTGAGCTGGCCGATCTCTTCGGCGCTGAACGGCCGCTGCATGCCGAGCGACAGGGACAGGGCGCCGGCCTCCGGGATCTGCAGGATGAACTGCAGTTCATCCTCCAGCACGTTGTCGTGGAAGTAGCTGGAGAAATACTCGGTCTGGCGGAAATGGTCCGGCGCCACTTCCTCCAGGCGGTACAGGCCGTTGGGATAACCCTCGCGGCAGGCCTGAAAAAACGGGTCCAGCAGGTACAGGCCATTGAGGTAGGTGAGCATCGACGCCGGCTTGTCCGAGGGCTCGGCGTCGTATTCCTCGAGGGCGATGGGCAGGCCGTTGCGCGGGTAGAAGATCGCCAGGGCGTTATCGAACGGCAAGGCCTGGTGCAGCAACAGCACCAGCTGTTTCCAGAAACGCTCGCCGCCGATCTGCGAGAGGGTGCGGCCGAGTCCGGCATGCATGCCGATTTCCCTGAACAGAGTGATCAAATAGGTGGCTCCGCGTCGATGCCGCTGTGGTCTGGCGGGTTGCTTGCTCGCCAGGTGGCAGCAAGGTTTCGGCGATTTGCCCGGCAACGTCAAGGGGGAGTACTCCAATAGGGGAATTGGCCCTGTACCCCCGGCTGCCTAAAGTGGCCTCCATCAAGTGCGCCCCAGAGCGCATCCGCCCGACGTTCTTCGTTTCTGCCTCAAACCAAAAATAACCACGAGGATAACGACATGAGCTCTCCCTGTGCGCCGCAAGGCGCCCTGAAACCCACGCTGAGTGTGTTCGATGTGGTGGCCATTACCGTGTCGGGCGTGACCCCGGCCAGTTCGGTCTTCGTCATCGCCCCGTTCGCCATTCACCAGGCCGGCAGCGGGGTGTTCCTGGCCTTTGTCATGGCGGGGCTGCTGGCGCTGATGTTCGCCTTCTGCTACGCCGAACTGGGCCGCGCCCACAACAGTGCCGGTGGCGAGTATGTGTACGCCAAGCGGGTGTTCGGCGGCATGGCCGGCTACGCGACCTTTCTCACGGTGCTGGTGATGTTGCTGTTCATCCCGCCGGTGCTGGCCACCGGCGCGGCGACGTACCTGAACAATGCCTTGGGCACGCGCTTCGATTCGCAGACCGTGGCCCTGGTAATCGTTATCTGCAGCTATGCGCTGGGCATCCTCAATATCAAGCTGAATGCCTGGATCACCGGCACCTGCCTGCTGCTGGAAATTGCCGCGTTGCTGGTGATCGTCTTCCTGGGCTTTGGCAATGCTTCGCAGCCGGCGAGCATCCTGCTGCAACCGCAGATCGTCGAAAATGGCGTATTGCACATGGCGCCCTGGGCCCTGGTGATCGGCGCGGTGGGCATCGGCCTGTTTTCCTACAACGGTTACGGCCCGGCGGTGCTGCTGGCCGAAGACATGAAATGCAAGGGGCAGGGCGTGCACAAGGCGGTGCTCTGGTCGCTGGTGCTGGTGGTGATCATCGAACTGGTGCCGTTGACCGCGCTATTGATCGGCGCGCCGTCCCTCAGCGCCATGCTCGAAAGTCCCGACCCCATCGGCTACCTGCTCACCAGCCACGGCAACGAAACCCTGTCGCGGGTGGTCAGCGCCGGGATCTTCCTCTCGGTGTTCAACGCCATCGTCGCCATCGTGATCCAGATCGGCCGGGTGGTGTTCTCCAGCGGTCGCGATGCTTTGTGGACGCCAGGCATCAATCGCCTGTTCACGCGGATTCATCCGCGCTGGGACTCGCCGTGGCTGGCCACGCTGTTCCTGGCCATTCCCTCGGCGGTGCTCAGTTTCAGCTCGAACCTGGCCGACCTGACCTCGTTCAGCGTGCTGCTGATCATGCTGGTGTACCTGATCGTCGCCCTCAGCGCGCTGATGAGCCGGGTGCTGCTGCGCGACCGCGCCCACCCGTACCGCATGCCGCTGTGGCCGTTGCCAGCGCTGCTGGCGGTGATCGGCGCCGGGTATCTGTTGTTCAACCTGTTCCTGGACGCTTCGCTCAGGGACATCATGGTGATCGTCGGCCTGCTGGCGCTGTCGGTGATCCTGTATGGCACCAACGGCCGGTTCAGCCCGGCGTTCCAGAAACTCTGAGGAGAAGTCATGCGCGCACGTCAATTGGGGATCAGCCTGGGCCTGGGTACTCCCGGCCCCTTCAATGCCATCACCGACGTTCCGGGGGTACGGGTGGGCCATAGCACCCTCAGGACCACGGTCGACGGCAAGCAGGTACGTACCGGGGTGACCCTGATCCAGCCCCGCGAGGGGTTTGCCCGGCTGCAACCCTGTTTTGCCGGCTGCCATGTGCTCAACGGCAACGGCGATGCCACCGGCCTGGAATGGATCCGCGAAGCGGGCCTGTTGACCACGCCGCTGGCCATCACCAACACCCACAGCGTCGGCGTGGTGCGCGATGCACTGATCGCCGAGGAGCACGCAAGCCTGGCGGACCCCGCGGAATACTGGTGCATGCCGGTGGTGATGGAGACCTATGATGGCCTGCTCAACGATATCTGGGGCCAGCATGTTGGCCCGCAGCAGGTGCGCGAGGCGCTGGCCAATGCCGAGTCCGGGCCGGTGCGCGAGGGCGCGGTGGGCGGTGGCACCGGCATGATCTGCCATGAGTTCAAGGGCGGGATCGGCACGGCTTCGCGCCAGGTGCCGGGGGAGCAGGGCGGCTACACGGTCGGCGCGCTGGTGCAGGCCAACCATGGCAAGCGCGAGGAGCTGCGGGTCGATGGCTACCCGGTGGGGCGGCAACTGAGCGGCATCCCGTCGCCCTTCGCCCGGCGCGGTACGCCGGGCATGGGCTCGATCGTGGTGATCCTGGCCACCGACGCGCCTTTGTTGCCGCACCAGTGCCAACGCCTGGCGCAGCGCGCGTCCATCGGCATCGCCCGCACCGGCGGCGGCACCGAGGACTCCAGCGGCGATATCTTCCTGGCCTTCGCCACTGGCAACCGCGACTTGCCGCCTTGCGCCTATGGGCGCCAGGGCGTGCCCTTCAGCACACCCCTGGCGATGCTCAACAACGACTACATCTCGGCCCTGTTCAGCGCCGCCGCCGAAGCGGTGGAGGAGGCTATCGTCAACGCCTTGCTGGCGGGCGAGCCGATGACTGCGGACAGTGGCGCGAGCGTTCCGGCGTTGACCGGGGAAACCTTGCTGGAAGCGATGAAACTAACTGGGTGGAACAAACTTGCATGAACTAAAAACTGCGACGCAGTCGGCAAAACAATGGTCACCTTTATTTAATATTTAAATTCGAGATTGTTGGACAATTATCAGTGGGTATTGAGGGTTAAGGAATATTTCGACTCACCGGTCATTGTTTTCGGGAGTTTGCTGGAACAACAGAAATCAGGCGTCAAAAAGTAGTGGACGCCTGATTTCAAATTGTGTCAGGTTGCTTACGCCCGAATGGGGCGAGTGATAGGACGATCTCGCCAGGGATTGTCGCTATCGGACAAAAACTGTTCCATTGATTACAAGGAAGTGTGTTTATGTCGAAAGTTAAAGCGAAAACTATTGTGACCGCCGAACAAGAACTCGTGCCCTTGGCCGCGGCAAGTTCGGCTTACAACCAGATCAATAGCTTCAGCCATCAGTATGACCGGGGTGGCAATCTGACGGTCAATGGCAAGCCCTCCTACTCGGTCGATCAGGCAGCCACCCAGCTGCTGCGCGACGGTGCCTCCTATATGGATCTCAACGGCAGCGGCAAGATCGAACTGACCTATACCTTCCTGACCTCGGCGTCCTCAAGCACCCTGTACAAGCATGGCATCTCCGGGTTCAGCCAGTTCAACGCCCAGCAGAAAGTCCAGGCCGCGCTGGCCATGCAATCCTGGGCCGACGTGGCCAATGTCACCTTCACCGAAAAGGCTTCCGGTGGTGACGGTCACATGACCTTCGGCAACTACAGCGGCGGCCAGGACGGCGCGGCGGCCTTCGCCTACCTGCCGGGCACCGGTGCTGGCTACGATGGCACTTCGTGGTACCTGATCAATAGCAGTTACACCCAGAACAAGAATCCTGGTCTGAACAACTATGGCCGGCAGACGCTGACCCACGAGATCGGGCACACCCTGGGCCTGGCCCACCCCGGTGACTACAACGCCGGCGAAGGCTACCCGACCTATAACGACGCGACCTATGGAGAGGATACGCGCGGCTACAGCGTCATGAGCTACTGGAGCGAAAGCAACACCGACCAGAACTTCAGCAAGGCTGGCGTCGAAGCCTATTCGTCCGGCCCGCTGATGGACGATATCGCGGCGATCCAGAAGCTCTACGGGGCCAACACCACGACCCGTACCGGCGACACCACCTATGGCTTCAACTCCAATACCGGGCGCGACTTCCTCAGCGCCAGTTCGTCGGCCGACAAGCTGGTATTCTCGGTATGGGACGCGGGCGGCAAAGACACGCTGGACTTCTCCGGTTTTACCCAGAACCAGAAGATCAACCTCAATGACGCCTCGTTCTCCGACGTTGGCGGCATGGTTGGCAACGTGTCCATCGCCAAGGGCGCGATCATCGAGAACGCCATCGGCGGTTTGGGGAACGACCTGCTGATTGGCAATAGTGTGGCCAACGAGCTCAAGGGCGGGGTTGGTAACGACATTCTCTATGGCGCCGGTGGGGCAGACAAACTCTGGGGGGGCGCGGGTTCCGACACCTTTGTGTTCGCCGCTAGTTCGGACTCTGCACCGGGGGCGGCCGACCAGATCATGGAATTTGTCAGCGGCCTGGACAAGATCGATCTGACCGGCATCACCAAGGGCGCTGGGCTGCATTTCGTGAATGCGTTCACCGGTAATGCCGGCGACGCGATCCTCAGCACCTCGGCTGGCAACAGCACCTTGTCAGTGGACTTCTCCGGGCACGGTGTGGCGGACTTCCTGGTCAATATCGTCGGCCAGGCAGACTACACCACTGACATCGTCGCCTGAGTCGTTGCTGTAAGGTAGAAGAAGGAGGGTGGCGCCCAGGCGTCGCCCTCTGACCTTGCATTGACTGGCGAACTGCCTGAGGCTGTGGCCTGGAGCAACCCCCTATGATTCGAACTGCCTTGATCGCTAAGGCCGGCGCGTACCTGATCGCGACGCTGATGATGTTTTATGGAGAGACAAGCATGGCAAGCAGCCTGAGATTGGCGGACCCCGCGGAACTGGCCGGGCACTGGCAACTGTCGCAGCCGGCGCAACCTGCCAACCACTGTGTCCTGGACCTCGAGCAGAACGGCACCCTGGGCGCCGGCGCCGAGTGTTTTTCCGCCTGGCTGGGCGATGCGGCCATTGGCTGGTTTCCCGAGCCGGACGGTATTGCCGTGACGGGCAAAGAGGGTTCGAAGATCATCTTTCTAAGTCGCCAGAAAGAAGGCTTATATCAAGGCACTTTGAAATCAGGCATTACGATTATATTGCAGCGCGCACCCTGAGTTATCGCGGCTGTATGCATCTTTAAATGTATCTGTATGGATAAGCGTATAAGGCAGCGCCATATACGCGATGTCCTTCGTTCGATTAAAGACAACTAAATAACTAGAACTCTGTTTCGTCTGACGGTAGAGTTCTTTCGCCTGTCCGCCGCAATAAATCCAATAATGTCCCGACTCAAGTACGGGCGGTTTATTTGTCCTGCGTCCCTGGCGCGGGATATTACAGCTCAGGAAAGACCAATGAAGATGGCGAAGACCACTGCACCGCTGTTCAAGGCACTGGGCGATTACAAAGGCATTCTGATCAGCGTCGGGTGTTTCACCGCCCTGATCAACGTGCTGATGCTGGTCCCCTCGATCTACATGCTCCAGGTCTACGACCGGGTACTTTCCTCGCAGAACGAAACCACCCTGGCGATGCTGTCGCTGATGGTGGTCGGGTTCTTCGCGTTCATCGGCCTGCTGGAGGTGGTGCGCAGCTTCATCGTCATCCGCATCGGCAGCCAGCTGGAGCGTCGTTTCAACCTGCGGGTCTACCAGGCGGCGTTCGAGCGCAACCTGTTTCGCGGCGAAGGCCACGCCGGGCAGTCCCTGGGCGACCTGACCCATATCCGCCAGTTCGTCACCGGTCCTGCGCTGTTCGCGTTCTTCGACGCGCCCTGGTTCCCC
>NZ_OBDX01000064.1:0-6002 GCF_900215185.1 Pseudomonas sp. LAMO17WK12:I10
CATCAGTGCCAGCCAGACACCTTTGCGTGACCATCGGTCATAGCGGACGTAGACTCGGTGCCAGTGACCATAGCTATCGGGCAGATCACGCCAAGGGGAGCCGGTTCGGGCCACCCACAATACGGCTTCAACAAATAGGCGGTTATTGCGGGCAGTGACACCTCGGTCGCTGGCTTTTCCCGGTAGTAGATCCTTAATGCGCTCCCATTGATCATCGCGCAGCCAGTAGAGCCTCATCCCGCCCCCAAATGGTTAAGGGTATCGAACGACTCAAATCACCTCAAATGAGAACGCCCTGTAGGAATGACTTCAAACTCGGGCCTTGGAATTTGTTTTTTGTGCTGACTGTTGAGGCAGCTCCACCATTGAGATGCAATGCTTTGTTCCAGATCTACAGTCCAGTATCGGGCTTTCCTCGACGCGTCAGCGCCAACGCTTTCGAGCGGATATTTCGATGGTCTGTTTTTTGGAATAAGCGCCGCCGCTTACGAACGGTATCTTGCACTTCAAAGTGTTTATTCAGATGCCAATAGTCTTTCTCTGATGTCTGGCTTAATATGATTAAATATTTACGGCGTGGGAGGGCACTGGTCTGTATTGGTGCGAACAACTTTATTGATATCGGTTGCAAGTTTTTGGATATTGCTCTGGTGAGCGATAACAATATCATTGACGCTTGATCCCGCCGGGGTTCTATAAATGCTCCGGCAAGTGAGCAAAATATTATCGTCGATGCCTTGATTACGTATGCGCCAGGTAATATCGACTAACGCATATTGTCCTGGAAACGAATCAAATCGCTGCACATCCAACCGTACCGAGACTTTGCGGCCTATGCCGCCACTAAGCAATCTATCTGCTAGAGCACTGCGCATTTCATCTGCCAGGCTTGCACTCCACCATTGGGTTTCTAGAATTGCCAGGCTGCTGTTGCTTTGACGAATGACGATTTGCTGTCGGTCAACCTGAGGCGGTACAGTGACGATATCGATCTGAATCTCTGCACCGCCAAGCGGTGGGAAATTCCAAGGCTGGGCCGGGGTGAGGGTGTGGAACTGAATCGAGTCGCTGCGACATGCGGCGAGAAACAGCAATGTAATCGTTAAGATGAGCTTTTGTGCAATTGCCATCGGTGCTATTCCTCTATTTATTTCTCTGTGCCTTGCTCTCTGCAGAATTATCTAGTCTGCCGTGAATCAGCGATTCTGGGTGCCGCGCTAGATAGTCTGTCAGCTCGCGAATAGATCGCGACATACGGTCGAGTTCTTCCAATGTCTGGGTAAGCTGTTCGTGTTGCGGTGAATCTTCGGCGAGAGCAGAACTGGTCAATTGCAGGGTCATTCTCAAATCGGTCAGTGTGGTTTGGATGCTGGGAAGAGTCATTCCGTTAATTTGTGCCAGTACTTTGTGTAATTCGACCAAATTGCTATCGAGATTACCTGCAATGCGATCCATCGGCAGCTTGCTGATCTTGTAGACTATTGTCTGCAGCTGCTCCTGCAATTGCTCAAAGCTTCCGGGAATAGTCGGAATGCTCACTGGGCGGGTGGTGGGGTCAAACACAGCCTTTTCAGCTTTGGGATAGAAGTCGAGTGAAATATACAGCTGCCCAGTCAACAAATTTCCGGTCCGAGCTTGGGCGCGTAAGCCCTTCTCGATAAAAGTACCCATGAGTCGAACACCAGCAACCTCATCGAAGGGGTCGTGATTTAATGTTTTAAGCATTTTTGTGTGAGCTAAACCGAGGCGTTGGGGGTAGATCAGGATGCCGACGTCCACCGGAAAGCTACGGTTGTCCGGATTAAAGTCCATATTGACGGCCACCACTTTGCCAATTTCAACCCCTAAGAATTCGACTGGTGCGTCGACTTTTAATCCGCGCAATGCTTGTTCGAAACGCAGGGTTAGATATTGTGCCTTTCCATTTGGCGGGGCGAGCGCCGACTGTTCGTCGTCGAACAGTTCAAAGGACCTTTCCTCGGCAGCTGGTTGGTCATTGGGACTGTATTCAGGCGCACGGAAGGCGATGCCTCCTACCAGCATGGATGAGAGGGACTCGGTCTTTACTGCAAACCCATTGCTTCCCACATCAATATCAATGCCGCTAGCATTCCAGAATCGGGTATTTTCAGTGACATAGACATCATTGGGGGCACGTACAAAGACTTCAATGTTGACACCTTTGCCAGCGGGGTCAAGCGAATAGGCCACGACTTGGCCGACTGGGATCTTACGGAAATAGACGGGAGAGCCAATATCCAACGAGGCCAAATCTCGACCGGTTAATGTAAATCGCTTACCTGGTTCTCCATAGGTAATAGGCGGTGGAATTTCAAGCCCCTTGAAGTGCTTAACATGAGTTTTAGCCTGACCAATATCGGCACCAATATAGTCTCCAGATAGCAGTGTATCGATGCCTGATACACCGCTAGTACCGATTCGTGGTCGTACAACCCAAAATTTTGAATCTTCTCGGGTGAAGTGTTCAGCTTCCTTAGCCAGTTTTATGGTTGCGTCGACACTTTTCTGGTCTCGACTCAGCGCCACCTCGATAACGCGTCCGATCACGACGTTGCGGTACTTGACGTCGGTTTTATTAGCGCTCAATCCAGCACCGGTATTGAAGTTCACGGTAATGGTCGGTCCGTCTTGTGACATGCTATGAATCACCATCGATAGCCCAACTAACACCGCCACGATGGGTACAAGCCACACCAGCGAAACTTTAAAGCTCCGTGTTTCGATAATGGCCTTGCTGATAGCTGGTGTTCCTTCAGTGGCGTGCAAACTCATCCATGCTCTCCTTGATGTTTGTTGTATCCCAAATTAAGCGAGAGTCAAAGCTCATCGCTGATAGCATTGTAAGGACTACAACCAAGCCAAAAAATAAAATTCCTATGCGGGGCTCTATATTAGCGATGCCGTGAAACTTCACGAGCGCTCCTACTAGTGCAACTACAATGACATCCAGCATCGACCAGCAGCCTATTAGTTCAACGAAGCGGTATAGCTGGGAGCGCTCCTTACAGCCCCAGACGCTGTGACGTTGAACAGTAACCAGCAAAAAAATCATAGCGCTAAACTTGATGCTAGGTACGGCAACGCTGGCAATGAAGATTATGAGTGCAATATCCCATGCGCCGTGTGCCCAAAACTCCAAAACGCCGTTCATGATGGTGCTGTCTGTATTGCTACCAAACAAGCTGGTATTCATAACGGGTAGAAAATTGGCCGGTACGTAGAACAGAAGAGCTGCTATCAAAAAAGCCCAAGTACGGGTTAATGAATTGATCTTTCTAACATGCGAGACCGCTCCGCAGCGATCACATGCGGATGGCTGGCCGCTCAGATTGCAGGCTTTGCCACAGCTATGACAGAGACAAAGGCGGAAGTGGCGGGCAATTGGTGGCGTATTCATGAAATGTCCCAGAGCGTACGTATATCGCGTCCTGCAACACGAATAAGCAACAGGCTTATTGCAGCCAAGGCAAATAGCCCATTGCCTGGTAGTACGTCCAGCATGCCGGCAAGTTTGAACATGGAGACCATTATTCCTAGTAAGCATACCCCCAGCATGCTCCATGGTCTGAGCGACTCTAGTAAGCGCATGCAAATCCGGAATCCTGGGGCACGCTGATGATGGAAAGCGAAGCAGAGAACCCAGGTAAGCAACGCTAACTGAAAGGTCGGTGCGATTATGATGACTATCGCTGTCACCAATGCAATGAAGTTAATTGGACCTAAACTTAGAGTCAGTACTGAGTCCCACAGGGTGGCGCTATTTTTAAGGCTTCGAAAGCTAATAGTTATTACCGGATAGAAGTTTGCGAAAGCCCAAAGTACCGCCGCCGTAACCGTGAGTGCGAGCCGATGTTCAACTGATAAACCGCTAAATCGTTGAAGCACTCCTCTGCATCGTACGCAGCGCAAAGTTTGATGCTTGGCAAGTTCTATCTTCTGAAATACACAGTCACAGTATTCGCAGATAATCAGTGTGTCAGGGGCTGGCATGAGATTCGCTCGTCAGAGATACAAATCTCTGGATCATATTTATCGTTTACCGTGAGAGAGGCTTGCCACGAGTGGCTTGAAGACTTCTGCGTTTGGGCCTCATCCGGGCGGCTATTCTGCCTTTGTATTAGGCCGGAAAAATAAAATTTATCGGCACATGATGTTGATAATTAAATCTTCCTCCGACCGTAAAAATATACGCCTCTGCGTGGCGCTTATTTGTATGGAGGTTTTCCTTCTGGGGTGCAATGCTTGTGTGGAATGAAGCTAAGCGTAGGTTTGGCTTAACCGCTTATAGCTTGCTGAATTGGACGTGGCTTGCTTATTTTACTTATGTTAAGGAGGTGTTCTGTGGGTGTGCGAAGCGATGGGTGTGCGCGCTGGTCGGATGGCTCTGCATGGTTGTTAGTTGTGGTGCTTGTTGGTTGTTGTGCGTTCTTGGGTTGGTCGGCAAATTTTTCTATTGATGAGTTAGCGCGTGCTCGTGGGCAGGTTATTGCGGTCGCGCGCACGCAGGTCATACAGGCTTCTCAGGACGGCGTTCTTGGTGGTGTCTTTGTTGAGGAAGGTCAGTTGGTTAAGCGCGGGCAATTATTGGCGCTGATGGAGCAAGATCGAGCGACGGCTGCGGTTGAGGATAGTCGGAACAAAGTCGCTGCGCTTGGCGCAAGTTTGGCCCGTTTGCGTGCGGAGGTCTATGGTACTCCTTTGAAGTTTCCTCCTGAGTTGGATGGATTTGCAGCGTTTCGCGAAAACCAGGAGCAGCTATACAAGGTCAGGCGTCAGGCGCTTGAGGAGGGCGTTGCGGCGCTTGAATCTAGTCGAAACTTGGTGCGTGCCGAGCTTCGTATTACAGAGCCGTTGCTACGCGCCGGGGATGTCGGTCAGGCGGAGGTTATACGCCTCAAGCGGCAAGAAGTTGAATTGGATGGACAGATCGTCAATCTGAAAAATAAGTTTTTTCAGGATGCGCAAGCAGACATGACCCGTGCCGAGGAGGAGTTGGCTACTCAAGGGCAGCTTTTGCGGGAGCGTGATGTTCTATTAGAGCAAACGAAGTTCCTAGCTCCGGTGGACGGAGTGGTTCGTAAAGTATCCATCACTACTCTAGGGGCGGCCTTGCGTCCTGGTGAGGTGCTGATGGAGATGCTGCCAATGAGCAGTGAGTTGATTATCGAGGCTAAATATCAGCCTTCGGATGTTGCTTCTTTGCATGTTGGTTTGCCAGCCCAAATTAAATTAGATGCTTATGATGATAGCGTCTATGGTGCTCTTTCTGGCGAGGTTATATATATAAGCCCGGACACTTTGTCGGAGCCGGATCCTCAGAAAGGTGGGGAGAGTTTTTATTATCGAGTTCATATCCGTATAGACAACCCTTCAGCGGAGCGCGGGCGTGCTAAGGGGCTCAGGGTGATGCCTGGAATGACGGTCACGGCAGAAATTCGCACACGGGAACGAACGGTTTTTAGTTATTTAACTAAGCCAATTACCAAAACGTTAAACCTAGCCATGAGTGAGCGTTGAATCGTTGGATAGGCGCGTTTGAAGAACTGATCTTTAGTATGTGGAGTAAAACATGAAAAGTGGTGCCGCTGACGCTCAGTCCATGCCGCTTAAGGGCGAAGCTCTTCCTCTTGCTGAAATGCAAGTGGCCGCTGTTGCTAGAAATACAGATCCATTTGAAAATATGCTTGCTGAACTAAAGGCGCGGCAGGCGGCTTATCGTTTGGCAATGCGACGCCGGCTTGGTGCGGAAGAGGAAGAAGAGGAAGAGGAAGAGGAAGAGGAAGAGGAAGTGGTCGAGGCCAAGGGAGGGCAAGAGGCCGAGGCGCAAGGCGCCGGTCAGGACGCTGTGCCGGGCGAGAAGGAAGGCAGCGGTCTTGCTAGTTTTTGGATGAACGGTACAAGTCCCGACTGGACTACCATCGGTCTCACTGCTGGTGTCTTGGTCGGTGGTATTGCTCTTGCGTCGTCTGGTGGGGGGGGGG
>NZ_OBDX01000031.1:0-84231 GCF_900215185.1 Pseudomonas sp. LAMO17WK12:I10
TGGTGCCCAGAAGAAGACTCGAACTTCCACGGCCTTGCGGCCACCAGCACCTGAAGCTGGCGTGTCTACCAATTTCACCATCTGGGCAATATCGACAACGTCTCCGTCGTCGATGGCGCGCACTATACGGACCACCTTTTGAGCTGTAAACCCCTAATCTTGAAAATGTTGAAAAAAATTCGCCGACGGCTTTTACAGGATGGTTCTGAAGCCTCTAAAGGACTTTTCGGAGCCTGTCTTAGCCTGAAATTTCCCGTTTCAATACGCGTATGCCAAACTAACCCGCATATAGACAAGGTGAAATTTATCTAATGGCCGATTGGCAGTCCCTCGATCCCGAGGCCGCTCGTGAAGCGGAAAAATATGAAAACCCTATCCCTAGCCGCGAACTGATCCTTCAGCACCTTGCTGATCGGGGTTCGCCTGCTAACCGCGAACAGTTGGTCGAAGAGTTTGGTCTGACCACGGAAGACCAGATCGAAGCCCTGCGCCGCCGCCTGCGCGCCATGGAGCGCGATGCCCAACTGATCTACACCCGCCGCGGCACATATGCGCCGGTGGACAAGCTCGACCTGATCCTCGGCCGCATCAGCGGTCACCGTGACGGCTTCGGCTTCCTGGTTCCCGATGACGGCAGCGACGACCTGTTCATGAGCCCGGCGCAGATGCGCCTGGTGTTCGATGGCGACCGTGCACTGGCCCGGGTTTCCGGTCTGGATCGCCGCGGTCGCCGCGAAGGCATGATCGTCGAAGTAGTGTCCCGTGCCCACGAGAGCATCGTCGGCCGTTACTTCGAAGAAGGCGGAATCGGTTTTGTGGTGGCGGACAACCCGAAGATCCAGCAGGAAGTGCTGGTGACTCCGGGTCGCAATGCCGGCGCCAAGATCGGCCAGTTCGTCGAGGTGAAGATCACCCACTGGCCGACTCCGCGCTTCCAGCCGCAAGGCGACGTGGTCGAGGTCGTGGGCAACTACATGGCCCCGGGCATGGAAATCGATGTTGCCTTGCGCACCTACGATATTCCTCACGTCTGGCCCGAGGCGGTGCTGAAGGAAGCCGGCAAGCTCAAGCCGGAAGTCGAGGATAAGGACAAAGAGAAGCGCATCGACCTGCGCGATCTGCCGTTTGTCACCATCGACGGCGAAGATGCTCGCGACTTCGACGACGCGGTTTACTGCGAAGCCAAGCCCGGCAAGCTGCGCCTGTTTGGCGGTGGCTGGAAGCTGTACGTGGCGATCGCCGACGTTTCCAGTTACGTGAAGATCGGTTCGGCGCTGGATAACGAGGCGCAGGTGCGTGGCAACTCGGTGTACTTCCCCGAGCGCGTGGTGCCAATGCTGCCGGAGCAGCTGTCCAATGGCCTGTGCTCGCTGAACCCGAAAGTCGATCGTCTGGCCATGGTGTGCGAGATGACCATCTCCAAATCCGGCGAGATGACCGATTACCAGTTCTACGAAGCGGTGATCCACTCCAAGGCGCGCCTGACCTACAACAAGGTCAGCACTATCCTCGAACAGCCGAAAACCAGCGAGGCTAAGCAACTGCGGGGCGAATACGCCGATGTCGTGCCGCACCTCAAGCAGCTTTATGCGCTGTACAAGGTTCTGCTCGGTGCCCGTCATACCCGTGGCGCCATCGACTTCGAGACCCAGGAAACCCGGATCATCTTCGGTTCCGAGCGTAAGATCGCGGAAATTCGTCCGACTACCCGTAACGATGCGCATAAGCTGATCGAGGAATGTATGCTGGCGGCCAACGTGGCCACCGCCGAATTCCTCAAGAAGCATGAAATCCCCGCGCTCTATCGCGTTCACGATGGTCCGCCGCCGGAACGCCTGGAAAAACTGCGCGCTTTCCTCGGCGAGCTCGGCCTGTCCCTGCATAAAGGCAAGGACGGTCCGACGCCGAAGGACTACCAGGCCTTGCTGGAAAGCATCAAGGATCGTCCGGACTTCCATCTGATCCAGACCGTGATGCTGCGCTCCTTGAGCCAGGCGGTGTACAGCGCTGACAATCAGGGCCACTTTGGCCTGAACTACGAAGCCTATACTCACTTCACCTCGCCGATTCGCCGTTACCCGGACCTGCTGACGCACCGGGCGATTCGCAGTGTCATCCACTCCAAGCAGAACACGCCTCACGTGCGTCGTGCCGGTGCGATGACCATTCCGAAGGCGCGCATCTATCCCTACGACGAGGCGATTCTCGAGCAGCTTGGCGAGCAGTGCTCGATGAGCGAGCGGCGTGCCGACGAAGCGACTCGCGACGTGGTGAACTGGCTCAAGTGCGAATACATGAAAGACCGCGTGGGCGAGGCGTTCCCGGGCGTGATCACTGCGGTGACCGGTTTTGGCCTGTTCGTCGAACTGACCGATATCTATGTCGAAGGTCTGGTGCATGTCACGGCGCTGCCGGGCGACTACTACCACTTCGATCCTGTGCATCACCGCCTCGCCGGTGAGCGCACCGGCCGCAGCTTCCGCCTGGGTGACAGCGTGGAAGTGCGGGTCATGCGCGTCGATCTGGACGAACGCAAGATCGACTTCGAAATGGCGGAAAAAACCATCAGTGCGCCGATCGGTCGCAAAAAACGTGGCGCTGTCGATGTGCCTCCGGCCAAGACGGCTGCCGAGCCTGCCCCAACCAAGGCCGGGCGTCGTGGCCCGGCCAAGGAGAAGCCGGTCGAGGCCTACCGCTCCAGCGATGCGGCGGCGAAAAACGCCGAAGTGCGCAAGAGCCGTGAAATGAAGCAGGCGCTGCTGGCCGAAGCCAAGAGCGGCGGTAAAGCGGCGTCTGGGGGAAAGTCCGGCAAGCCGGCTTCCAGCAAGCCGAGCAAACATCGTAAAGGTCCGCCGAAAGCGGGCGCAGGTCCTGCGGCGAAAAGCGGCGGGGCGCGTAAACCCAAGGCCAAGTCATGAGTCAGTTGGAAAAGATCTACGGCGTGCACGCTGTAGAAGCATTGCTGCGTCACCACCCCAAGCGCGTCAAGCAGATCTGGCTGGCCGAAGGCCGCAGCGATCCGCGCGTGCAGGTGCTGGTGGACCTGGCCGGGCAGAATCGCGTGGCGGTCGGTCAGGCCGAGCGTCGCGAAATGGATGCCTGGGTCGAAGGCGTTCACCAGGGCGTCGTGGCTGAAGTGAGCCCGAGCCAGGTCTGGGGCGAGGCGATGCTCGATGAGTTGCTCGACCGTACCGAGGGCGCGCCGCTGCTTCTTGTGCTGGACGGCGTGACCGACCCGCATAACCTTGGCGCCTGCCTGCGCACTGCCGATGCGGCCGGTGCACTGGCGGTGCTGGTGCCGAAAGACAAGTCGGCGACCCTGACCCCGACCGTGCGTAAAGTGGCGTGCGGCGCCGCGGAAGTGATTCCGCTGGTGGCCGTGACCAACCTCGCGCGCACCCTGGAAAAGCTCCAGCAGCGCGGCCTGTGGGTCGTAGGCACGGCTGGCGAAGCCGAGCAGGAACTGTATGACCAGGACCTGACCGGGCCGACCATCCTGATCATGGGCGCCGAAGGCAAGGGTATGCGTCGCCTCACCCGCGAGCATTGCGATTTCCTGGTGCGCCTGCCGATGGCTGGTAGCGTCAGCAGTCTCAACGTTTCGGTGGCTACCGGTGTGTGCCTGTTCGAGGCCACGCGCCAGCGTGCGGCCAAAGCCAAGAGCGCAGCCAAGAAGGCCTGAGTTTCCTCCCTTCATGCAGGCGCAAGCTTGCTCGCGATAGCGGCCCGACCGAGGTGCCGCAATCGTGAGCAGGCCTGCTTGGCAGGTTTGGTGCGCCCTGGCGCCCAGTTGTTCAAATAATCACCAATTGCCTTGCGCCGCTGTTCCCCCTTCTCTACAATTGCGCCCCTTGCCGTTGCGGCAGGCGCATATGTGCCTATCTCTGAGGCAAGACACACAAGTGTCATTCACTCCTTGTCTGACCGCTTTTGAGCGGCAGGCTACAACCCGTAAGGAGCATTCATGCGTCATTACGAAATCATCTTTCTGGTCCACCCTGACCAGAGCGAGCAAGTCGGCGGCATGGTTGAGCGTTACACCAAGCTGATCGAAGAAGACGGCGGCAAAATCCACCGTCTGGAAGACTGGGGCCGTCGTCAACTGGCCTACGCAATCAACAATGTTCACAAGGCTCACTACGTGATGCTGAACGTTGAGTGCACCGGTAAAGCCCTGGCTGAGCTGGAAGACAACTTCCGTTACAACGATGCTGTGATCCGTAACCTGGTCATCCGTCGCGAAGAAGCCATCACTGGCCAATCCGAGATGCTCAAGGCTGAAGAGAACCGCAGTGAGCGCCGTGAGCGTCGTGACCGTCCTGAGCATTCTGACAGCGCCGATGGCGATGACAGCGATAACAGCGACGCCAGCGATAACGCTGACGAGTAATCCACGGACCTTTTGAGGAGCCAATTACATGGCACGTTTCTTCCGTCGTCGTAAATTCTGCCGCTTCACCGCTGAAGACGTGAAAGAGATCGATTACAAAGATCTCAACACTCTGAAAGCCTACGTATCCGAGACCGGCAAAATCGTTCCAAGCCGTATCACCGGTACCAAAGCTCGTTATCAGCGTCAGCTGGCCACCGCTATCAAGCGCGCCCGCTTCCTGGCCCTGCTGGCCTACACCGACAGCCACGGCCGCTGAGACCGGGCAGTCGACAAGTAGTAAGGGATTGAATGCATGCGCGCCTTAGCTGAGTTCATCATGCGCGGCCGTATGCAGGCCACTCTGGTAGTGGCCGGATGTGCGGCATTGCCGTTGTTGTATTGGTTGGGTGCTGCTGCGGGAAGCCTGGTGCTCCTGCGGCGCGGTTTGAGCGACGCCCTTGGTGTCCTCGCCCTGGGATTGCTGCCGGCATTGTTCTGGTGGCTGTATTCCGACGATCCACGCGCACTCATGGTGTTGCTCGGGTCTTCGGGCCTTGCGTTGGTTTTGCGCGCAAGCGAATCCTGGAACCGTGTGCTGCTGGTCAGCATAGCGCTGGGCCTGGTGTTTGCTGGAGTGCTGGGTGTGGCTTACCGCCCCCAGATCGAGATGCTCTCGCAGGAGTTGGTAAAAATCCTGCCGTTGGCCCTCGGTGATCTCTACCAGCAGTTGTCGGTTGAAGAGCGGGCTCGTCTCGCCTCACTGATTGCACCGGTCCTGACCGGCCTGATTGCGGCTTTGTTGCAGGTCGTCAGTGTGCTGAGCCTGATTGTCGGGCGCTACTGGCAGGCGTTGTTGTACAACCCGGGTGGTTTTGGGCGCGAGTTTCGCGCTATCAAGCTCCCGCTGGGACTGGCGATGTTGCTGCTGGCCTGCATGCTGCTGGGACCGAACCTCGGTCCACAGATGGCGATGCTGACGCCGTTGTGCAGCGTACCGCTGGTGTTCGCCGGGCTGGCCCTGATTCACGGGCTGGTGGCGCAAGGGCGACTGGCCAGGTTCTGGCTGGTGGGGTTGTACGTAACGCTGTTGCTGTTTATGCAGCTGATCTATCCGTTGCTCGTGGTGTTGGCCATAGTCGACAGCCTGATTGATTTTCGCGGTCGTTCGGCGCCGAAAGACGCCGATAACGGTCCTGCGAACGGTGAAGGTTAAAAGTTAAGAGGTTATTACCAAATGGAACTGATCCTGCTGGAAAAAATCGCCAACCTGGGCAACCTGGGCGATAAGGTAAACGTTAAGGCTGGTTACGGCCGTAACTACCTGCTGCCTTTCGGCAAAGCCACCGCTGCTACCGCTGCCAACCTGGCTGCGTTCGAAGCGCGTCGTGCCGAGCTGGAAAAACTGGCTGCAGAGAAAAAGGCTTCTGCCGAAACTCGCGCTGCCCAACTGGCTGAGCTGGAAGTGACTATCACTGCCACCGCTGGTGACGAAGGCAAGCTGTTCGGTTCGATCGGCACCCACGACATCGCTGATGCACTGACCGCCTCCGGCGTTGAAGTTGCAAAAAGCGAAGTTCGTCTGCCGAACGGCACCATCCGCAACGTAGGTGAATTCGACGTAGCCGTGCACCTGCACGCTGAAGTTGAAGCCACCGTGCGCGTTGTCGTGGTAGCAGCTTAAGCAGTACTTGTCGGCTGGCACCCTCGGGAGCTAGCCGGTAACATCGGGCACGATCCTGTTTACAGGTCGTGCCCTTTGTCTTTCTGTACCCTCAGTTTTTCAAACCCCTGCTTTTCCTAAAAAACCAAGTGGCCATGAACGATATCTCCGCTCCCGAGCAATACGATCTGCAAACCGCTGCCCTGAAGGTGCCGCCACATTCCATCGAGGCCGAACAGGCCGTGCTCGGTGGTCTGATGCTGGACAACAACGCCTGGGAGCGGGTGCTCGATCAAGTCTCCGACGGCGATTTCTATCGACATGACCACCGCCTGATCTTCCGTGCGATCGCCAAGCTGGCCGATCAGAACATGCCGATCGACGTCGTGACCCTGTCCGAACAGTTGGACAAGGAAGGCCAGACTTCCCAGGTCGGCGGCCTGGGTTACCTGGGCGAACTGGCGAAGAACACGCCGTCGGTGGCCAACATCAAGGCCTATGCGCAGATCGTTCGCCAGCGCGCCACCCTGCGCCAGCTGATCGGCATCAGCACCGAGATCGCCGACAGTGCCTTCAACCCCGAAGGCCGTACCGCCGAAGAGATTCTCGACGAAGCCGAACGGCAGATCTTCCAGATCGCCGAAGCGCGTCCGAAGACCGGCGGCCCGGTGGGCGTCAACGAGTTGCTGACCAAGGCCATCGACCGCATCGACACCCTGTTCAACACCGACAACGCCATCACCGGCCTGTCCACCGGCTACACCGACCTCGACGAGAAGACCAGCGGCCTGCAGCCAGCCGACCTGATCATCGTCGCCGGTCGTCCGTCCATGGGTAAGACCACCTTTGCCATGAACCTGGTGGAAAACGCCGTACTGCGCAGTGACAAGGCAGTGCTGGTGTACTCCCTCGAGATGCCAGGCGAATCGCTGATCATGCGTATGCTGTCGTCCCTCGGCCGTATCGACCAGACCAAGGTGCGTTCCGGCCAGCTGGAAGACGACGACTGGCCACGCCTGACCTCGGCGGTCAACCTGCTCAACGACCGCAAGCTGTTCATCGACGACACCGCCGGTATCAGCCCTTCGGAAATGCGCGCGCGGACCCGCCGCCTGGTGCGTGAGCACGGCGACATCGCCCTGATCATGATCGACTACCTGCAGCTGATGCAGATCCCGGGTTCCAGCGGCGACAACCGGACCAACGAGATTTCCGAGATCTCCCGTTCCCTCAAGGCCCTGGCCAAGGAATTCAACTGCCCGGTAGTGGCCCTGTCCCAGCTCAACCGCTCCCTCGAGCAGCGCCCGAACAAGCGCCCGGTGAACTCCGACTTGCGCGAATCCGGAGCGATCGAGCAGGACGCCGACGTCATCATGTTCGTGTACCGGGACGAGGTGTATCACCCCGAGACCGAGCACAAGGGCATTGCCGAGATCATCATCGGCAAGCAGCGGAACGGCCCCATCGGCTTTATCCGCCTGGCGTTCATCGGCAAGTACACCCGCTTCGAGAACCTCGCGCCGGGCAGCTACAACTTCGACGACGACGAATAAACAGCGGTAGCCGCTGCCGCAGGCTGCGACAAGGGCCGCAGGACCTTCGTTCGATGGGTGAGCGTTGCGTCTGCCGCGCAGCCGATCGCAGTTTGCGACAGCGGCTACAGGCCACCGATTTCCGACCATAGTCGTCGGAATTGGTTATTTTTTGTGCTATATTCCGCGCCCGCGAATTTCTCTGTAAATAAACGCGCCCTCATCTACACCTATACCGGTCATCGACATGCAAGCAGCCAAGCCGTTATTTGACTATCCCAAGTACTGGGCCGAATGTTTCGGACCGGCGCCGTTCCTGCCGATGAGCAGGGCGGAGATGGATCAGCTCGGCTGGGATTCCTGCGACATCATCATCGTCACCGGTGATGCCTACGTCGATCACCCGTCGTTCGGCATGGCGATCATCGGCCGGTTGCTGGAGTCCCAGGGCTTCCGCGTCGGGATCATCGCCCAGCCGAACTGGCAGTCCAAAGACGACTTCATGAAGCTCGGCGAGCCGAACCTGTTCTTCGGCGTCGCAGCCGGCAACATGGACTCGATGATCAACCGCTACACCGCGGACAAGAAAATCCGCTCCGACGACGCCTACACCCCGGGTGGCCTGGCGGGCAAGCGTCCGGACCGCGCTAGCCTGGTCTACAGCCAGCGCTGCAAGGAAGCCTACAAGCACGTGCCGATCGTCCTGGGCGGCATCGAAGCCTCCCTGCGCCGCATCGCCCACTACGACTACTGGCAGGACCGGGTGCGCAACTCGATCCTGATCGACGCCAGCGCCGACATCCTGCTCTACGGCAACGCCGAGCGGGCGATTGTCGAAGTCGCTCAGCGCCTGTCCTACGGGCACAAGATCGAAGACATCACCGACGTGCGCGGCACCGCGTTCATTCGCCGTGACACGCCGCAGGGCTGGTACGAAGTGGACTCCACGCGTATCGACCGTCCGGGCAAGATCGACAAGATCATCAATCCGTACGTCAACACCCAGGACACTCAGGCCTGTGCCATCGAGCAGGAAAAAGGCCCGGTCGAAGATCCCCAGGAAGCCAAGGTCGTGCAGATCCTGGCCAGTCCGAAGATGACCCGGGACAAGACCGTGATCCGCCTGCCGTCCATGGAAAAGGTGCGTAACGATCCGGTGCTCTACGCCCACGCCAACCGCGTGCTGCACCTGGAAACCAACCCGGGCAACGCCCGTGCGCTGGTGCAGAAGCATGGCGAGATCGACGTCTGGTTCAACCCGCCGCCCATCCCTATGACCACCGAAGAGATGGACTACGTGTTCGGCATGCCCTATCAGCGCATCCCGCACCCGGCGTACGGCAAGGAGAAGATCCCGGCCTACGACATGATCCGGTTCTCGGTGAACATCATGCGTGGCTGCTTTGGCGGCTGCACCTTCTGCTCGATCACCGAGCACGAAGGCCGCATCATCCAGAACCGTTCCGAAGAGTCGATCATTCGCGAGATCGAAGAGATTCGCGACAAGGTTCCGGGTTTTACCGGGGTCATCTCCGACCTCGGCGGCCCGACCGCGAACATGTACCGCATCGCCTGCAAGAGCCCGGAAATCGAATCCGCGTGCCGCAAGCCGTCCTGCGTGTTCCCTGGCATCTGCCCGAACCTGAACACCGACCACTCGTCGCTGATCCAGCTGTATCGCAGCGCTCGTGCGTTGCCGGGGGTGAAGAAGATCCTGATCGCTTCCGGCCTGCGCTACGACCTCGCGGTCGAGTCGCCGGAGTACGTCAAGGAACTGGTGACCCACCACGTTGGTGGCTACCTGAAGATCGCCCCGGAACACACCGAGGAAGGTCCGCTCAACCAGATGATGAAGCCGGGCATCGGTAGCTATGACCGGTTCAAGCGGATGTTCGAGAAGTACTCCAAGGAGGCGGGCAAGGAGCAGTACCTGATTCCGTACTTCATCGCCGCACACCCGGGTACAACCGACGAAGACATGATGAACCTGGCCCTGTGGCTCAAGGGCAACGGTTTCCGCGCCGACCAGGTGCAGGCGTTCTACCCGTCGCCGATGGCCACCGCCACCGCGATGTACCACTCGGGCAAGAACCCGCTGCGCAAGGTCACCTACAAGAGTGACGGGGTGACCATCGTCAAGAGCGAGGAGCAGCGTCGCCTGCACAAGGCGTTCCTGCGTTACCACGACCCGAAAGGCTGGCCGATGCTGCGTGAAGCGCTGACCCGCATGGGCCGCGCCGACCTGATCGGGCCGGGCAAGAACCAGTTGATTCCTTTGCATCAGCCGTCGACCGACAGCTACCAGAGCGCCCGTCGCAAGAACTCGACGCCGGCTGGCAGCCACAAAGTGGCCAAGGAAACCACCAAAATTCTCACCCAGCACACCGGCCTGCCTCCACGCGGCAGCGACGGTGGCAACCCGTGGGACAAGCGCGAACAGGCCAAGGCCGCCGCGATGGCCCGCAACAAGCAGGCCGCCAAGGAACGCACGGATGCGGCCAAGGGCAAAGGCAAGAAGCCAGCCCGCAAACCGGTCGTGCCCCGCTAAGGCCACTGCTGTCCGGACACAACGGCACAGACACAACGCCAACCCCAGGGTTGGCGTTGTGCATTTCGCCGTTCGGGTTTGTTAAGGTGCGCCCCCAGGATTGGCATCAACTCAAGGAAGCGCCGCGTGTTACGTCGCCGCAAAACCCCGCAACAACGGCAGGTCGAAGACCGGCTGCTACGCCTCAAAACCGCCGAATGGCTCGCCTGGCAGCCCTATGTGCGGCGTTTCGGGGTGATTCACATCGCGGTGATGATGACGACGGTCTTCAGCATCTCGCTGACCGCCGCGCAGGTGCCCCATCTGTATTTCCCCCGTGACTTCCAGGTCGCCAACTACGCCGCGATGGCCATGCTGGGCGCTGGGCTGCTGATGAGCCTGTGTTTCCTGTTGGTGATCCGCGGCTACCCGCGCGGCGCCTGGGCCTTGTTCGGCGCGCTGGTGTTCTGCCTGGCATGCGCGCTGCTGGTCCTGCTGGACTCCCGCCAGCGACTGTTCCCGGCCTTTGTCCTATGCATTCCCCTGGCCGGGCTGTACCTGATGAGCACCCGGCGCTACCAGCGCGGGCTCAAGGTGCTGCAAGTGGCGGCGCGCAAACGCCGGCGCCTGCAGCGGCTGGAAGCCGGCCTGAAGCGGGTGCGCTGACCGCCGGTTACATCCTGTCGCCACATTTATGTGCAACCCTGCGCACGCCGAAGCACGCACCGCTCGCTTTTGGTGCTGTACTGCCCACAGCCGTTGGGGAAAGCCCGGGGACTGGTGCTCTGGCATAAGTCTTGCGCGCTTTCGTGTACGTTCAGGTCCGCAGGAGGCACGCCGTGTCGATCCATGTCGCATTGCACCATGTCACGCATTACCGCTACGACCGCGCGGTCGAACTCGGCCCACAGATCGTTCGCCTGCGTCCGGCGGCCCATAGCCGCACGCGGATTCTCTCCTATGCGCTGAAGGTTCAGCCCGAGCAGCACTTCATCAACTGGCAGCAGGACCCCCAGGGCAACTACCTGGCGCGCCTGGTCTTCCCGGAGAAGACCGACGAGCTGCGGATCGAAGTCGATCTGCTGGCGGAGATGGCGGTCTTCAATCCGTTCGATTTCTTCCTTGAGCCCTACGCCGAGAAAATCCCCTTCGCCTATGCCGCCGACGAGCAGCGCGAGCTGGCGCCTTACCTGGAAACCCTGCCACTGACGCCGAAGTTCAAGGCTTACCTCGAGGGCATCGACCGCACGCCGATACCGGCGGTGGATTTCCTGGTGGCCCTGAACCAGCGCCTGAGCGAAGACATCGGCTACCTGATCCGCATGGAGCCCGGTGTGCAGACGCCGGAGCAGACCCTGGACAAGGCTTCCGGCTCCTGCCGCGACTCTGCCTGGCTGCTGGTGCAGCTGCTGCGCAACCTGGGGCTGGCCGCGCGCTTTGTTTCCGGCTATCTGATCCAGCTGACCGCCGACGTCAAATCCCTCGACGGCCCGTCCGGCACCGAGGTCGATTTCACCGACCTGCACGCCTGGTGCGAGGTGTACTTGCCCGGCGCCGGCTGGATCGGCCTGGACGCCACTTCCGGGCTGTTTGCCGGAGAAGGCCATATCCCGTTGGCCTGCAGCCCCGATCCGTCCTCGGCGGCACCAATCAGCGGCCTGGTGGAGCCTTGTGAATGCGAGTTCGGCCACGAGATGTCGGTGGAGCGAGCCTGGGAAGCGCCGCGGGTCACCAAGCCCTACACCGAGGAGCAATGGCTGGCGATCCAGGCCCTGGGCCGGCAGATCGATGCCGATCTGCTGGCAGGCGACGTGCGCCTGACCATGGGCGGCGAGCCGACCTTCGTCTCGATCGACGACCCGGATGGCGCCGAATGGAACACCGCGGCCCTCGGGCCGAACAAGCGCCGGTTGTCCGCCGAGCTGTTCCAGCGCATGCGCAACCACTACGCGCCCAAGGGCCTGGTGCACTTTGGCCAGGGCAAGTGGTACCCGGGCGAGCAATTGCCGCGCTGGTCGCTGAACTGCTACTGGCGCCGCGACGGTGTGCCGATCTGGCATAACGCCGCGCTGATTGCCGACGAGCATGAAGACTATGGCGCCGACAGCGAGCTGGCCGGGCGTTTCCTCGCCAGCGTCGCCGAACGCTTGAAGCTGCCCGCGCGCTTTGTATTCCCGGCCTATGAAGACAACTTCTACTACCTGTGGCGCGAAGGCACCTTGCCGCAGAATGTCAGCGCCGAGGATTCGCGGCTGGCGGACGAGCTGGAGCGGGCGCGCCTGCGCAAGGTGTTCAGCCAGGGCCTGGACAAGGTCATCGGCCAGGTCCTGCCGCTGGCCCGTACCGCCAGGGGCGACCAGTGGCAGAGCGGCCGCTGGTACCTGCGCGATACCCATTGCCGGTTGATCCCGGGGGATTCGCCCCTGGGCTATCGCCTGCCGCTGGCGTCCCAGCCCTGGGTGACGGCGGCGGAGTATCCCTATGTGCACCCCACCGACCCGAACCAGGAGCTGCCCGAGCTGCCGGACAGTGCGCAACTGCGCGAACACGGCGAAGCGGCCGCAGCCGATGAGCGGGTGCCGCAGATCGACCAGTCCGCCGACTGGCTGACCCGCACCGCCTTCTGCGCCGAAGCGCGGGGCGGGCGCTTGTACCTGTTCATGCCGCCCCTGGAGCGCCTGGAGGATTACCTGGAGTTGGTCAGCGCCATCGAGGCCACCGCCGAGGAGTTGCATTGCCCGGTGCTGCTGGAGGGCTACGAGCCGCCGAGCGATCCACGCCTGAGCAACTTCCGCGTCACCCCCGATCCAGGCGTGATCGAGGTCAACGTGCAGCCGTCCGCCAGTTGGGACGAGCTGGTGGAGCGCACCGAATTCCTCTACGAGGAGGCCCGGCAGACCCGCCTGACCACCGAGAAATTCATGATCGACGGGCGCCACACCGGCACTGGCGGCGGCAACCACTTCGTATTGGGTGGCGCGACGCCGGCGGATTCGCCGTTCCTGCGCCGGCCGGACCTGTTGCGCAGCCTGATCAGCTACTGGCACAACCACCCGTCGTTGTCCTATCTGTTCTCCGGGCTGTTCATCGGCCCCACCTCCCAGGCACCGCGGGTCGACGAGGCGCGCAACGATGCGTTGTACGAGCTGGAAATCGCCTTCGCGCAGATGCCCGAACCGGGCGAAGAGTGCCCGCCGTGGCTGGTCGACCGGCTGCTGCGCAACTTGCTGATCGACGTCACCGGCAACACCCATCGCGCCGAGTTCTGCATCGACAAGCTGTACTCGCCGGATGGCGCCACCGGGCGCCTGGGCCTGCTGGAACTGCGCGCCTTTGAAATGCCGCCCCATGCGCGCATGAGCCTGGCCCAGCAACTGTTGCTGCGGGCCTTGGTCGCGCGCTTCTGGCGCGAGCCCTACGCCCCGGCCAAGCTGGCGCGCTGGGGCACCGAGCTGCACGACCGCTTCCTGTTGCCGCACTTCATCGAGCAGGACTTCGCCGATGTCATAGTCGAGCTCAATGCCGCCGGCTACCCGCTGCGGGCCGAGTGGTTCGCCGCGCACCTGGAGTTCCGTTTCCCCAAGGTCGGCGATTACGCGGTCGGCGGTGTCGAACTGGAGCTGCGCCAGGCCTTGGAGCCTTGGCACGTGTTGGGGGAGGAGGGCTCCGCTGGCGGCACGGTGCGTTATGTCGACTCATCGCTGGAGCGCCTGCAGGTCAAGCTCACCGGGCTGGCGCCGCAGCGCTACCTGTTGACCTGCAACGGTGTCGCGGTGCCGCTGCAGCCCACCGGGCGAGTCGGGGAGTTCGTCGCCGGCGTGCGCTACCGGGCCTGGCAACCGTTCAACTGCCTGCAACCGACCATCCCGGTGCACGCGCCGCTGGTGTTCGACCTGCTCGATACCTGGATGCAGCGTTCCCTGGGCGGCTGCCAGTACCATGTGGCCCATCCGGGCGGGCGCAACTACGACAGCCTGCCGGTGAATGCCAACGAGGCCGAGAGCCGGCGCATGGCGCGCTTCTTCCGCCTGGGGCATAGCCCCGGCACCTTGTCGGTGCCGAGCCTGACGATCAACGACGAGTTGCCGATGACACTCGATTTGCGACGTTTCTAAAGCAGACGCGACGCCCGGATGTTTCGCATATCCGGGCGTCATGTGTCTGCGTTAATCTGACTTACCTTGCCGTCTGCCGAGCTTTCCATGCCTGACCTGCTTGACCACTACCCGCTGACGGCGGGTACCTACCATGAACTGCTCGACGCCAGCGGCGCGGTGCGCCCGCACTGGCGCCGGCTGTTCGACCAGTTGCAGCGCAGCACGCCGGCGCAGTTGATGCAGCGCCAGGCGCTGCTGACCCGGCAGATCCAGGAAAACGGCGTCACCTACAACGTCTATGCCGACCCCAAGGGCGCCGACCGGCCGTGGGAACTGGACTTGTTGCCCCATGTGATCGCCGCCGATGAATGGCAGCAGCTGTCCGCCGGGATCGCGCAGCGGGCGCGTTTGCTCAATGCGGTACTGGCCGACCTGTACGGCCCCCAGCGGCTGATCCGCGAGGGCCTGCTGCCGGCCGAGCTGGTCTTCGGCCATAACAACTTTCTCTGGCCGTGCCAGGGCATCCAGCCGCCGGATGGCGCCTTCCTGCACCTGTACGCGGTCGACCTGGCGCGCACCCCGGACGGGCGCTGGTGGGTCACCGCCGACCGTACCCAGGCGCCGTCCGGTGCCGGCTACGCCCTGGAAAACCGCATGATCGTGTCCCGGGCCTTTCCGGACCTGTACCGCGATCTGCAGGTGCAGCACCTGGCCGGGTTCTTCCGCACCCTGCAGGAAACCCTGGCCCGCCAGGCGCCCCGGGACGACGAAGCGCCACTGATCGTGCTGCTGACCCCGGGACGTTTCAACGAGAGCTATTTCGAACACCTGTACCTGGCGCGCCAGCTCGGTTATCCGCTGGTGGAAGGCGGCGACCTGACGGTGCGCGACGCCACGGTCTACCTCAAGACCCTGAGCGGCCTGCGGCGGGTGCACGCGATCATGCGCCGGCTCGACGACGACTTCTGCGACCCGCTGGAACTGCGCACCGACTCGGCCCTCGGCGTGCCGGGGTTGCTGGAGGCGGTGCGGCGGGGGCGGGTGCTGGTGGCCAATGCCCTGGGCAGCGGCGTGCTGGAGTCGCCAGGCCTGCTGGGCTTCCTGCCGAAGATCAGCGAGCACTTGTTCGGCGAAGAGCTGATTCTGCCGTCCGTCGCCACCTGGTGGTGCGGCGAGGCGCCGGTGCTGGCCCAGGCCCTGGAGAAACTCCCGGAACTGCTGATCAAGCCGGCGTTCCCGTCCCAGAGCTTTGCCCCGTTGTTTGGTCGCGACCTTTGCGAGAAAGAGCGCCAGGCCCTGGCCGAGCGCATGCGGGCGCGACCTTATGCCTATGTCGCCCAGGAACTGGCGCAGCTGTCCCAGGCGCCGGTCTGGCAGGCCGAGGACGGCCAGCTGCAACCGCGGGCCATCGGCATGCGGGTGTATGCCGTGGCCAGCCGCGATGGTTACCGGGTACTGCCGGGCGGCTTGACCCGGGTGGCCGCCGAAGCCGATGCCGAGGTGGTATCGATGCAGCGCGGCGGCGCCAGCAAGGACACCTGGGTGCTGGGCGAGCGTGCGCCCAGCGGCGAACAGTGGAAAGGCCAGCGGACCATCGGCGTGCATGAACTGGTGCGGCGCGATCCGTACCTGCCGTCGCGGGTGGTGGAAAACCTGTTCTGGTTCGGCCGTTACTGCGAGCGTTGCGATGGCAGTGCGCGGCTGTTGCGGATCATGCTGGCGCGCTATGTCGACGGCGATGACCCGCAGGCCTTGCAGGCGGCGGTCGAGCTGGGCGAAAGCCTGATGCTGCTGCCGGACGAAGGCGAGTTGCCCGAGCGTTTGTTGGCGGCCTTGCAGGGGGACGACTGGTCCTTCAGCCTGCGTTCCAACCTGCAGCGCCTGCAGTGGGCGGCGTCCCAGGTGCGTGGCAAGCTTTCGCGGGAGAACTGGCAGGCGCTGGTGGAATTGCAGCGCGAAGCCTTGGCGCTGGAAGCCCGCGAGCCGGACTTCGGCGAGCTGCTGGACTTCCTCAACCGCCTGGTGATGTCCCTGGCGGCGCTGTCGGGCTTCGCCCTGGACGACATGACCCGCGACGAAGGCTGGCGCTTTTTGATGATTGGCCGACGCATCGAGCGCCTGCAGTTTCTCAGCAGCAGCCTGGCGGCCTTCCTGCGCAGCGCCACCGCGTTCGACCAGGCCGGGCTGGAGTGGCTGCTGGAACTGGGCAACAGCAGCATCACCTACCGTTCCCGCTACCTGGCGGTGGCGCAGTTGATCCCGGTACTCGACCTGTTGCTGCTCGACGAACAGAACCCCCATGCGGTGCTGTTCCAGCTGAAGCTGGTGACCCGGACCCTCAATCGTTTGAACGACGAGTTCGGCGTACCGCGCGAGACCGGTTTGCCCAAGCTGGTGGGGCGCCTGGGGCGCTTCGACCTGGGCTGCCTGGAAAACCCGCTGTTCGGCGAGGCCAGCGTGCGGGCGGCGCTCGAAGGCCTGGCCGACCTGTTGCAGGAAATCGCCGATGCCAGCGGGCAGGTCTCCGACCGCCTGGCGCTGCGGCATTTCGCCCATGTCGACGATGTCAGCCAACGAACGGTATCCGTCTGATGAGCGCTCATTACCAGATATTCCACGATACCCATTACCACTACGACAGTCCGGTTTCCCTGGCCCAGCAGCTGGCGCACCTGTGGCCGCGCGCCTGCGCCTGGCAGCATTGCAGCCAGCAGGAACTGCTGATCAGCCCCGACCCCACCAGCCGTCGCGACGAGCTGGACGTGTTCGGCAACCCGCTGACCCGGCTGGCGTTCGAGCGGCCCCATGACGAGCTGCTGGTCAATGCGCAGCTGACGGTGGAGGTGCTGGCCAGGCCCGCGCTGGATTTCAGCCGTTCATTGCCCTGGGACGCCACCCGCAGTGCGCTGACCTACAGCAGCCGGCCGTTGTCCGTGGCCTTGATGGAGGCGTGTCGTTACCGCTTCGAGTCGCCTTATGTGCACTTGAAGAAAAGCTTCGTCGAGTTCTCCGAAAGCTGTTTCCCCGCCGGGCGTCCGTTGTTGCTGGGGGTGCAAGCGTTGATGGAAAAGATCTTCAGCGAGTTCACCTTCGATGCCGAAGCCACCCAGGTGGCGACGCCGCTGGTGGAAGTGCTGGAGCGGCGGCGCGGGGTCTGCCAGGACTTCGCCCATCTGATGCTGGCGTGTTTGCGTTCCCGTGGCCTGGCGGCGCGTTATGTCAGCGGCTACCTGCTGACCCAGCCGCCACCGGGGCAGCCACGCCTGATCGGCGCGGATGCTTCCCATGCCTGGGTTTCGGTGTTCTGCCCGGTGCTCGGCTGGGTGGATTTCGACCCGACCAACAACGTGCAGCCGGCACTGGAGCACATCACCCTGGCCTGGGGCCGGGATTTTTCCGATGTCTCGCCATTGCGCGGGGTGATTCTCGGCGGCGGCAGCCACGACCCGGAAGTGCGGGTGACGGTGATGCCGCTGAATGAACGGATCTCACTGTAGCCTCTGCCGCAGGCTGCGCTCGGGCGCGTAGCGGCCGTGCTTTTGCGGCCACAGGAAGGTTCTTCGAACCTTATCGCAGCCTTCGGCAGCGGCTACCGGCTTTACAGGAGTTACTTATGTTCCCGGTATCGATCAAGGGCGTGCTGCAATCCCCCGAGGGGCTGGTGGTGCTGATGCTCAACGAGCGTGACGAGTGGGAGCTGCCCGGCGGGCGCATCGAGCTGGGGGAGACGGCGCCGCAATGCCTGGCGCGGGAGATCGAGGAAGAGCTGGATGTGCGGGTGGCGGTGGAGGAACCGCTGGATTCGTACCTGTTCGAGGTCATCCCCGGCAAGCATGTGTTTATCTCGACCTATCGCTGCCGGCTCCTGGGCGGTTTTGTCCCGACCATCAGTCACGAGCACAAGGAAATCGGCCTGTTCGCGGCGGACCAGTTACCGGCCAACTTGCCACAGGGTTATCGCGATTCGATTGTCAAAGCGTTGGGTATCCGAGGGTCGGCAACGAATGGCCGACCCCAGATCCCGAGGGCCTGATGGAAGTATCGGGCCTGGCGGGTCTCAGGCCTTGGGGGCCTGATCGTCTACTGCATCGGCGTCGTCGACGGCCACGTCGTCTTCTGTATCCGGGCTTGGTGCGCCGGCTTCTTCAGCGGCCGCTTTCTTGCGTTGCAGCTTTTCCTCTTTCTTCTGCTCCTTTGCCAGGTCTCGCTGACGTTTGGCGAAGGAGTAATTGGGTTTAGCCATGGGCGATCCTCTGGGGTCGAAGGTGAGGTTTGAGCGGCGCGTATTCTGCCCTGTATCGGGGCCCGGCGGTTAATCGGGTTTCTGCTCGGCCCATTTGGGGGCTACCGTGGGTTGCCAGGCTTCCAGCGCCTCCAGCAGTTTGCGCGGCGATTCGCTCACTTGCAGCATGTCACGGTGCGGGGTGCGAACGAAGCCTTCGCCGACGATATGATCGAGAAAACCCGTGAGCTTCTCGTAGAAACCATTCACTTCCAGCAGCCCCAGGGGCTTGGCGTGATAGCCCAATTGCCCCCAGGTCCAGACTTCGAACAACTCCTCCAGGGTACCCAGGCCGCCAGGCAGCGCGATAAAGGCGTCGCTCAACTCGGCCATGCGTGCCTTGCGGGCGTGCATGCCGTCGACCACCTCCAGGCGCGTCAGGCCCGGATGGCCGATTTCCTTGTCCTTGAGGCTCTGGGGAATGATGCCGATGACTTCGCCGCCAGCCGCCAGGGCCGCGTCGGCGACTATGCCCATCAGGCCGACGGCGCCACCGCCATAGACCAGGGTCAGCTTGCGTTCGGCCAGTTGGCGCCCGAGGGCTTCGGCGGCCTCGCGGTAGGCCGGGTTGGTGCCGGTGCTGGCACCGCAGAACACGCATACAGACGCTAAAGACATGCCTTACTCCATGGTCGGTGAGGGCCACAGAGTAATGGCTGGCCGGCCGCGCTCCAAGGGTCAATCCTCGCTGCGGGGGCTTTCATAGGTGCCGCTGGCGCCACAGGCATAGGCGGCGAGCAGGCTGCGGAACAGGCTGTTGAGGTGCATGGCGGACACTCCGATAGTGATGTGCGCCGAGCATAGGCCCGGGGTCGAGGGCTGGCTGTTTGATTCTCTCGATCAGGCCGATAGCGTGAAGTTGTATACAATTTCTTGATGTAAATCATAGGAACTTGCGAAAAATTCAGGCAGTCTTCACCTTCATGGATTCAGATGGATTTTGTTAACCCTGCCTTGGAGATTCACCATGTTTGCCAAACTCGTTGCGGTATCCCTGTTGACACTGGCCAGCAGCCAGCTGATGGCCGCCGAATGTAAGGTCGATGTCGACTCCACCGACCAGATGTCCTTCAACACGAAGGAAATCACCATCGACAAGAGCTGCAAGACCTTCACCGTGAACCTGACCCACTCCGGCAGCCTGCCGAAGAACGTCATGGGCCATAACTGGGTATTGAGCAAAAGCGCGGACATGGCCGGTATCGCTACCGACGGCATGGCCGCCGGCATCGACAAGAACTACCTGAAAGAAGGCGACAGCCGCGTCATCGCCCACACCAAGATCATCGGCTCCGGCGAAAAAGACTCGGTGACCTTCGACGTGTCGAAGCTGACCGCTGGCGAAAGCTACGAGTTCTTCTGCTCGTTCCCGGGCCACAACTCGATGATGAAAGGCGCCGTGGTGCTGAAGTGATCGGTTGATTCCGTGTGATAAAAAAAGCGCCCTGCGGGGCGCTTTTTTTTGTGCCTGGAACTGCGTATACAGACTTGTAGCCGCTGCCGAGCCTGCGAGGCTGCGTACGAGGACGCAGTCCTCGCAAAACCTGCCCACGCGGTCCATCGAACATACCGCGGCGCCTGGTTTGGCGACCGCTCTGCGGCCGTGCGCAGCCTCGCAGGCTCGGCAGCGGCTACGGGCTGTTTATGGCGCGAACGGCATCACGCGTTTGTGATGGGTCTTGTTGTAGGTGTTGCAGATGATCTTGAACGCCTCTTCGCGCACCGGCTGGCCATGGAGGAAGGCGTCGATCTCGGCGTAGGTCACGCCGTGGGACGCTTCGTCCGGCTTGCCGGGAGACAGGTCTTCCAGGTCGGCGGTAGGGATCTTCTCCACCAGCGACTCCGGCGCGCCGAAATGCCGGGCAATGGCCCGCACCTGATTCTTCACCAGCCCGCTCAGCGGGGCCAGGTCGCAGGCGCCGTCACCGAACTTGGTGAAGAAGCCCATCACCGCTTCGGCGGCGTGGTCGGTGCCGATCACCAGGCCATGGGCGGCACCGGCGATGGTGTACTGCGCGACCATGCGCATGCGTGCCTTGGTGTTGCCAAGGACGAAGTCCCGGCTTACCGCCTGATGACCTTCGAAGGCCGCCACTTCATTGGCCAGGGACTTGACCGCCGGCCCGATGTTCACGGTGTGGCGCTCGTCGGGTTCGATGAAGTCCACCGAGGCCTGGGCATCGTGTTCGTCGAACTGCACGTCGTACGGCAGGCGCACGGCGATGAAACGATAGCCCTGGTCGCCACTGCTGGCGCGCAGTTCGCGCATCGCCCGCTGGGCCAGCAGGCCCGCGGTCAGGGAGTCGACGCCACCGCTGATGCCCAGCACCAGGGCCTTGAGCCCGGAATTGAGCAGGCATTGCTGGATGAACGCGACCCGCCGGGCGACTTCTGCCTCGAGATCGGCCTGGTCCTTGAAAGGGGGTTGGACCTTGAGCTGTTCAGCAATCTCACGCTGTACGGCTTGCATGATTCACTCCTTGCTTGATGTGCCAGAAAGGGCGGCAGGTACTTGGAAAACGTGGCGCAGATAAGCGACGAAGTTGGGATCCTTGCAATGGGTCTTGCCCGCTTCGTCGGAGATCTTGGCGACGGGCTGGCCATTGCAGGCGGCCATTTTAAGCACGATGCTCATCGGCTCGACACCGGGAATATCGCACGTCAGGTTGGTGCCGATACCGAAGCTGACATTGATCCGACCGCGCAACGCGCGAAAAATCTCCAGGGACTTGGGCAGCGTCAGGCTGTCGGAGAACACCAGGGTCTTGCTCATGGGCTCGATGCCCAGTTTCAGGTAATGAGCGATGGCTTTTTCCGCCCAGGCAATCGGGTCGCCCGAGTCGTGGCGCAAACCGTCGAACAGCTTGGCGAAGTACAGATCGAAATCGTTGAGGAAGGCGTCGGTGGTGATGCAGTCGGTCAGGGCGATCCCCAGCAGGCCGCGGTACTCGCGGACCCAGCAGTCGAGGGCGGCGATTTGGCTGTCGATCAGCCGCGGCCCCAGTTGCTGGTGGGCCATGATCCACTCATGGGCCATGGTGCCCAGGGGTTTCATGTCCAGCTCGCGGGACAGGTGCACGTTGCTGGTGCCGACGAAACGCCCGGGGAAGTCGTGCTTGAGCACGTTCACCACTTCTTCCTGGACCCGGTACGAGAAGCGCCGGCGGGTGCCGAAGTCGGCCACCTGCAGGTGCGACAGTTCATCGGCGCTGGCGTTGGCGCTCAGCCAGTCGAACTTGCGATACAGCTGTTCGCGCGCCTGTTCCAGGACGACTTCGCGGTAGCGATAGCGGTTACGCACCTCGCTGACGATCGCCAGCATCGGCACTTCGAACAGGATCACATGCAGCCAGGGCCCGCGCAGGCGGATGAACAGCTCGCCGTTCTCGATACCGGTATGCACATACCGCAGGTTGAAGCGGAACAGCCCGAGAAAACGCAGGAAGTCCGGTTTCAGGAAGCTGATGCGCTCGAGAAAACTCAACTGGTCGGCGCTCAGGCTCAGGTCGGCCAGGCGCTCGAACTGATAACGGATCTCCGCCAGATAGGGGCGCAGGTCCTCACTATTGCGGCAGCGGAATTCCCATTCGACTTCCACATTGGGGTAGTTGTGCAGCACCGCCTGCATCATGGTCAGTTTGTAGAAGTCGGTGTCGAGCAGGTTCTGCACGATGCGATCGGCAAACACACTCTCGCTCATAACGGGAATCTCCATGCTGGCCGCGATGAAGGGCGCGGCTTTCCAGCTTGTTCAATGAAGGCAGTAGTGGCGCATATCCGCCGTGGGTTTTGCCAGTGTTTTTTGCTTGGGGACGATGTCGAGGCTGATGGCCTCATCGCGGGCAAGTTCGTTCCTACAGATACGGCGCTGCTCTTGTAGGTGCGAGCTTGCTCGCGATGGCGTCCATCCGTCTGGCCCCCATCCCGGATCAGGCCGGCGTCGGGCTGTCGATCTGTTCCAGCATCCAGCGTACGAAGTCCCGCACCTTGGGCACTTCGGCCGCATGTTCGGGGTAGGCCAGGTAATAGGCGTCGTGGCTGGGCATGGCGTAGTCCCAGGCCAGGACCAGCTTGCCCTCGGCCAGCTCTTCTTCCACCAGGAACCGCGGCAGCAGCGCCACGCCGCAGCCGACCTGGGCGGCCCGGATGCACATGTAGAAGGTTTCGAAGCGCGGGCCGTGATAGCTGTGCTCGGTGTGGTAACCCTGGCTGTCGAACCAGTCATGCCAGGCCTGCGGCCGCGAGGCCAGTTGCAGCAGCACCAGCTCGGCCAGCTGCGTCGGGTCGGTGAACGGCTTGTCCGGCAGGCTGCCGGGGGCGCAGACCGCCACCAGCTCTTCGCCGAACAGTTTCAGGCACTCGGTGCCCGGGCGCGAACCCTGGCCGAAGTAGAACGCCATGTCGCTGCGGCCCTGCAGCAGGTCGTCGGCTTCCTGCTCGTTGCACAGGTCCAGGTGGATCTGCGGGTGGCGCAGGCGCCAGCCCTTGAGGCGCGGCACCAGCCAGCGCGCGCCGAAGGTCGATGGGGTGGACACCCGCAGGACTTCGGTTTCGCCGCCGTAGGAGCGCAGGTAATGGGTCGACATCTCGATCTGCGAGAGGATCTTGCGCACCTCCACCAGGTACAGGTCGCCGGCCGGGGTTAGTTGCAGGCGCCGACGTACCCGGCGAAACAGCAGGTGTTGCAGGAGCTCTTCCAGCTGCGCGACCTGCTTGCTGACCGCGCTCTGGGTCAGGTTCAGCTCCTCGGCGGCGCGGGTGAAGCTCAGGTGCCGGGTGACGGCCTCGAAACACTGCAGGGCGGTGATCGAGGGCAGGTAGCGTTTGTTCAGCATCGAGGGTTCCTTGTTCTTGTCCCGGCTGCGCAGCATGAATAAACGGAATGATATCTCGCCTAATCGTCGTTTGTTGGCAAGTCTCGGGCCGGCTACAACTACAGTCCTGAATAGCTGTGTCAACGGCTACGACTTTTTGCTTTCCATTTGTAAGGAGTGACCCATGGTTGCCGCATTGCTTGATCGTCTTGGTGTGAACCCGGCCCTGTATCAATCGGGCAAGCAGCCCGTGCATTCGCCGATCGACGGCAGCCGCATCGCCTCGGTGAACTGGCAGGGCGCGGCCGAGGTGGAGCAGCAGGTCAGTCGCGCGGAGCATGCGTTCGAGTTGTGGCGCAAGGTGCCGGCGCCGCGGCGTGGCGAGCTGGTGCGCCAGTTCGGCGAAGTGCTGCGCGAATACAAGGCCGACCTCGGTGAGCTGGTGTCCTGGGAAGCCGGCAAGATCACCCAGGAAGGCCTGGGCGAAGTGCAGGAAATGATCGACATCTGCGACTTCGCGGTCGGCCTGTCACGCCAGCTGTACGGCCTGACCATCGCCTCCGAGCGCCCGGGCCACCACATGCGCGAAACCTGGCACCCGCTGGGCATCGTCGGGGTGATCAGCGCGTTCAACTTCCCGGTCGCGGTCTGGGCCTGGAACACCACCCTGGCGCTGGTCTGCGGCAACCCGGTGATCTGGAAACCCTCGGAAAAGACCCCGTTGACCGCCCTGGCCTGCCAGGCGCTGTTCGAACGCGTGCTGAAGAACTTCAGCGATGCCCCCGAGTACCTGAGCCAGGTGATCATCGGCGGGCGCGACGCCGGCGAAGCGCTGGTGGATGACCCGCGCGTGGCCCTGATCAGCGCCACCGGCAGCACCCGGATGGGCCGCGAAGTGGCGCCGAAAGTCGCCGCGCGTTTCGCCCGCAGCATCCTCGAGCTGGGCGGCAACAATGCGATGATCCTGGGGCCGAGCGCCGATCTGGACATGGCCGTGCGCGCCATCCTGTTCAGCGCCGTCGGCACCGCCGGCCAGCGCTGCACGACGTTGCGCCGGCTGATTGCCCATGAGTCGGTGAAGGACGAAATCGTCACCCGGCTCAAGGCCGCCTATTCCAAGGTGCGCATCGGCCATCCGCTGCAAGGCAACCTGGTCGGCCCGCTGATCGACAAGCACAGCTTCGACAACATGCAGGATGCGCTGGAGCAGGCCCTGAGCGAGGGTGGCCGGGTGTTCGGCGGCAAGCGCCAGCTGGAAGACCAGTTCCCCAACGCCTATTACGTGTCGCCGGCGATCGTCGAGATGCCGGAGCAGAGCGACGTGGTGTGCAGCGAAACCTTCGCGCCGATCCTCTACGTGGTGGGCTACAGCGATTTCGCCGAAGCGCTGCGCCTGAACAACGCCGTGCCGCAAGGCCTGTCGTCCTGCATCTTCACCACCGATGTGCGTGAGGCCGAGCAGTTCATGTCGGCGGTGGGCAGCGACTGCGGCATCGCCAACGTCAACATCGGCCCGAGCGGCGCGGAAATCGGCGGCGCCTTCGGTGGCGAGAAAGAAACCGGCGGCGGCCGCGAATCCGGTTCCGATGCCTGGCGCGCCTATATGCGCAGGCAGACCAACACCGTGAACTACTCGCTGGAGTTGCCATTGGCGCAGGGTATTACCTTCGATTGATCGACCCCGATCGCGCCCGCCTGCCGGGCGCTGTAGCCGCTGCCGAAGGCTGCAATAAGCTCCGAAGGAGCTTGGTTCTCGATCTCCTGTCGGGCCTGCGGCGGCCTTCAGTTCGCCGCGACCGTACGGTCGATCGCAGCCTGCGGCAGCGGCTACAGGGAGGTGCTGGTTCATGGTCTGTGGTTCGTTGATTTCGGAGTCTGGCAATGTCGTTACGCGAAGAATGCCTGTGGGAAAAACTGACGCCGCAAAGGCCTGACAATGCTGCGCTCAAGGGCGAGGTCAGGGTGGATGTCTGCGTGATCGGCGCGGGCTTTACCGGTCTGTCAGCCGCCGTGCACCTGCTGGAGCAGGGCAAAAGGGTTTGTGTACTGGAAGCCCACCGCACCGGCCACGGTGGTTCGGGACGCAACGTGGGGTTGGTGAATGCCGGGATGTGGATCCCGCCGGACGAGATTGAGGCCGGTTTCGGCGAGGCGGTCGGCAGCCAGCTCAACCGCATGCTGGGGGCGGCGCCGGCCCTGGTGTTCAGCCTGATCGACAAATACCGCATCGATTGCCAACTGCGCCGCGAAGGCACCTTGCACATGGCGCACAACGCCCGGGGCGAGGCCGACCTGCGCAGCCGGGAAGCCCAGTGGAAACGCCGGGGCGCGCCGGTCGAACTGTTGACCGGCGCGGCCTGTGAAAACGCCACCGGCACCAGGAAGATCGCCGCCGCCTTGCTCGATCGTCGGGCCGGCACGGTCAATCCGATGGCCTATGTCAGTGGCCTGGCCAAGGCCGCGGTCGACCTGGGTGGCCAACTGTTCGACCATTCGCCGGTGACCCGTCTCGAACGCCAGGGCCAGCGCTGGTCGGTGCAGACCGCCCAGGGCTCGGTGCTGGCCGAGCAGGTGGTGATTGCCTCCAATGCCTACACCGAGGGCGACTGGACCGAATTGCGGCGCAATTTTTTCCCCGGTTACTACTATCAGGTCGCCTCCAGGCCGCTGAGCGAGGAAGCCGCGCAGCGGATCCTGCCGGGTGGCCAGGGTTCCTGGGATACCCGCCAGGTGCTCAGCAGCATTCGCCGGGACGCCGACGGCCGCCTGTTGCTGGGCAGCCTGGGCAATGGCAACCAGAAGCCGGCCTGGTTCCTCAAGGCCTGGGCCGACCGGGTACAACAGCACTATTTCCCTTACCTGAAAACGGTGGAGTGGGAGTGCACCTGGACCGGTTGCATCGCCTTTACCCCCGATCACCTGATGCGTCTGTTCGAGCCGGCGCCCGGTCTGGTGGCGGTCACCGGCTACAACGGCCGGGGCGTGACCACCGGTACCGTGGTCGGCAAGGCCTTCGCCGATTACCTGTGTAACGGAAATCCTCAGGCCTTGCCGATTCCCTTCGCCCCCATGCAGCCCCTGGCCGGCGTGGGCTTGCGCAGTTGCCTGTACGAGGCCGGGTTCTCCCTCTATCACGCGGGCCAGTGCCTGCGGATCGTTATCTGACAAAGGAAATATGTTGCCGGGTGCGGCGCTTTTCGGCGCAGCGACTAGCCTGTAGTGGTGCGGGGCGTAGCAGTCCTGCACCAGTAGTGTGCAGTTCGGTTACGCAGGCTGTTACAGGCTGGTTGCACGTTGATTTGCGCTGCGGTTGCAATGATGGCGCAGGCGGGTTGCGCCTGATGTTTTGTAAGGTTTCACCTTCCGCGGTTTAGACGGTTGCACGCCCAATAAAAAAGGGCTCGAAACAGTCGAAATAACAATAAAAGAGCGACTTTTTTCAGAATAAAAAACCAATGGCACGGCCCTTGCTCTGAGCATTCGGTGAAGTCGCAGTGCCAACTAAAAAAACCTTGGAGCACCACCTCATGTCCCAGACGTTTTACAAGAAAGGCTTTCTGGCCCTCGCAGTGGCAGCTGCGTTGGGTGTTTCTGCGTTTGCTCAGGCCGACCTCAAGATCGGCGTAGCAGGTCCCATGACAGGCGCCAACGCGGCATTTGGCGAGCAGTACATGAAGGGTGCACAGGCAGCGGCTGACGAGATCAACGCCAAGGGCGGCGTCAACGGCGAGAAGATCGTCCTGGTCAAGGGCGATGACGCCTGCGAACCGAAGCAGGCCGTGGCCGTGGCCAACCGCCTGGTGGACCAGGACAAGGTGGCCGGTGTGGTCGGTCACTTCTGCTCGTCGTCGACCATTCCGGCTTCCGAGGTCTACAGCGATGCGGGCGTGATCGCCATCACCCCGGGCTCCACCAACCCGCAGGTCACCGAGCGCGGCCTCTCCGCCATGTTCCGCATGTGCGGGCGTGACGACCAGCAGGGCATCGTCGCCGGCGACTACATCGTCGACGTGCTCAAGGGCAAGAAAGTCGTGGTCCTGCACGACAAGGACACCTACGGCCAGGGCCTGGCGGATGCCACCAAGGCCCAGTTGAGCAAGCGCGGCGTGACGCCCGTGCTGTACGAAGGCCTGACCCGCGGCGAGAAAGACTTCAGCGCCGTGGTCACCAAGATCCGCGCCGCCGGTGCCGATGTCGTCTACTTCGGCGGCCTGCACCCGGAAGCCGGTCCGCTGGTACGCCAGATGCGCGAGCAGGGCCTCAAAGACGTCAAGTTCATGTCCGACGACGGTATCGTCACCGACGAACTGGTGACCACCGCTGGCGGTCCGCAATACGTCGATGGCGTGTACATGACCTTCGGCGCCGACCCGCGCCTGCTGCCGGACAGCAAGACCGTGGTCGACGCTTTCCGCAAGGCCGGCACCGAGCCTGAAGGCTACACCCTGTACGCCTACGCGTCGGTCCAGGCACTGGCTGCCGGCTTCGGCGGGGCCAAGTCCAACAAGGGCGAGGACGCCGCCAAGTGGCTCAAGGCCAACCCGGTGAAAACCGTGATGGGCGAGAAGACCTGGGACGCCAAGGGCGACCTGAAAGTCTCCGACTACGTGGTTTACCAGTGGGACAAGGACGGCAAATACCACCAGCTGGAAAAACAGAAGTGACATGAGCGTCTGGGCAGGCCGGCCTTTCCTCCAGGGGAGGGCGCAGGCCTGCTGCATGCGTGTCCGTGCAGTACCTGTCTTTTCTCGTAGAGCTGCACAACTGTCGTGTTGCGCGGGTGGGTGAACCCCAAGGCCGTCGTATCCGCTGTGTGCAGTCTCTCAAATGCGTGAGATTGCGTTATGGATGGTATTTTCCTGCAGCAACTGATCAATGGACTGACCCTTGGGTCCGTCTATGGTCTGATCGCCATCGGCTACACAATGGTCTATGGCATCATCGGCATGATCAACTTCGCCCACGGCGAGGTTTACATGATTTCCGCTTACCTCGCGGCAATCAGTCTGGCTCTGCTGGCCTACTTCGGCATCGAATCCTTCCCGCTACTCATTCTCGGTACCCTGGTCTTCACTGTCGTCGTGACGGGGATCTATGGCTGGGTCATCGAGCGCGTCGCCTACAAACCCCTGCGTAACTCCACCCGCCTGGCGCCGCTGATCAGCGCCATCGGTATCTCGCTGATCCTGCAGAACTACGCGCAGATCAGCCAGGGCGCCAAGCAACAAGGTGTACCGACGCTGCTGGCCGGCGCCTGGAAGGTCGATATCGGCACCGGTTTCGTCCAGCTCACCTACACCAAGATCTTCATCCTGGTGGCGGCATTCGCCGGCATGGCGGTGCTCACCTACATCATCAAGTACACCAAGCTCGGCCGCATGTGCCGCGCCACCCAGCAAGACCGCAAGATGGCCTCGATCCTCGGGATCAACACCGACCGGGTGATTTCCTACGTGTTCATCATCGGCGCCGCCATGGCGGCGCTGGCGGGCGTACTGATCACCATGAACTACGGCACGTTCGACTTCTATGCCGGCTTCATCATCGGCATCAAGGCGTTCACCGCGGCGGTACTCGGCGGCATCGGCTCGCTGCCGGGCGCGATGCTCGGCGGGATCATCCTCGGGATCTCCGAGTCGCTGTTCTCCGGTCTGATCAACTCCGACTACAAAGACGTGTTCAGTTTCTCGCTGCTGGTGCTGATTCTGATCTTCCGTCCCCAAGGCCTGCTGGGTCGCCCACTCGTGGCGAAGGTATAAGTATGTCTGCTGCCAATAAACCGATTGATATCAAAAAGAGCCTCATCGACGCCGTACTGGCCGGGCTGATCTCGCTGATCGTGTTCGGTCCTATCGTGGGCGTGGTACTCGAGGGCTACAGCTTCAACCTGCAACCGGCCCGCGTCGGCTGGCTGGTGGCGATCGTGATGATCGGCCGTTTCGCCTTGAGCCTGTTCCTGCAGACGCCCAAGGGGCTGAAGATCCTCCAGGGTTTCGAAAGCACCGGTTCCGGTGTGCATGTGCTGGCGCCGGACTACAAGTCGCGGCTGCGCTGGATCATCCCGGCGCTGATCGTGATCGCCATCGTCTTCCCGTTCTTCGCCAACAAGTACCTGTTGACCGTGGTCATCCTCGGCCTGATCTACGTGCTGCTCGGCCTGGGGCTGAACATCGTGGTCGGCCTGGCCGGGCTGCTCGACCTGGGGTACGTGGCGTTCTACGCCATCGGTGCCTACGGCCTGGCGCTGGGTTACCAGTACCTCGGCCTGGGTTTCTGGACCGTGCTGCCCCTGGCGGCCCTCGCCGCGGCGCTGGCGGGATGCATACTCGGCTTCCCGGTGTTGCGCATGCACGGTGACTACCTGGCCATCGTGACCCTGGGCTTCGGCGAGATCATCCGCCTGATCCTCAACAACTGGCTGTCCTTCACCGGCGGCCCGAACGGCATGCCGGTTCCGTCGCCGAGCATTTTCGGTCTGGAGTTCACTCGGCGGGCGAAGGATGGCGGGGTGCCGTTCCATGAGTTCTTCGGCCTGGAATACAACCCCAACCTGAAGTTCCTGTTCATCTACATCGTGCTATTCATCGTGGTGCTGCTGGTCCTCTACATCAAGCATCGCCTGACCCGCATGCCGGTCGGCCGGGCCTGGGAAGCGCTGCGCGAAGACGAGATCGCCTGCCGCGCCATGGGCCTGAACCACGTGCTGGTGAAACTCTCGGCCTTCACCATCGGTGCCTCCACCGCGGGCCTGGCCGGGGTGTTCTTCGCCAGCTACCAGGGCTTTGTGAACCCCTCGTCCTTCACCTTCTTCGAGTCGGCGCTGATCCTGGCCATCGTGGTCCTGGGCGGCATGGGGTCGACCGTGGGCGTGGTGATCGCGGCGTTCGTCCTCACCGTGGCGCCGGAGCTGCTGCGCAGCTTCTCCGAGTACCGGGTGCTGCTGTTCGGCATTCTCATGGTGTTAATGATGATCTGGCGGCCGCGAGGCCTGATTCGTATCAGCCGCACCGGGGTAACCCCGCGTAAAGGTGCCTTGGTCGAGAGGAGCGTGCCATGAGCGATGAAGTCATTCTCAAGGTAGAGAACCTGATGATGCACTTCGGTGGCATCAAGGCCCTGAGCGACGTCAGCCTGGAGGTCAAGCGCAACTCCATCTTCGCCCTGATCGGCCCCAACGGCGCCGGCAAGACCACGGTGTTCAACTGCCTGACCGGTTTCTACAAGGCCACGGGCGGGCATATCGCCCTCAATACCCGGGGCAAGCCGACCAACGTCATCAAGCTGCTGGGCGAGCCGTTTCGCGCGACCGACTTCGTGTCGCCCAGGCGCTTTGCCAGCCGGCTGTTCTACAAGATGTTCGGCGGTACCCATCTGGTGAACCGGGCGGGCCTGGCGCGGACCTTCCAGAACATTCGCCTGTTCAGGGAAATGTCGGTGCTGGAGAACCTGCTGGTGGCCCAGCACATGTGGGTCAACCGCAACCTGGTGTCCGGCATCCTCAATACCAAGGCTTACCGCAAGGCTGAAAGCGACGCCCTGGACCACGCCTTCTACTGGCTGGAGGTGGTGGACCTGGTGGACTGCGCCAACCGCTTGGCCGGCGAGTTGTCCTACGGCCAGCAACGCCGCCTGGAAATCGCCCGCGCCATGTGCACCCGGCCGCAGATCATCTGCCTCGACGAACCGGCCGCCGGCCTCAACCCCCAGGAAACCGAAGCGCTCAGCGCGATGATCCGGCTGCTGCGCGACGAGCACGACCTGACCGTGGTGCTGATCGAACATGACATGGGCATGGTGATGAGTATTTCCGACCATATCGTGGTGCTCGACCACGGCAACGTGATCGCCGAGGGCGGGCCCGAAGCGATCCGCAACGACCCGAAAGTGATTGCCGCCTACCTGGGTGCGGACGAAGAGGAACTGGTATGACGACTGCGCCTATCCTCGAACTCAAGGACCTGGACGTGTACTACGGGCCGATCCAGGCCCTGAAGAAAGTCTCGCTGCACATCAACGAAGGTGAAACCGTGAGCCTGATCGGCTCCAACGGTGCCGGCAAGTCCACGCTGCTGATGTCGATTTTCGGCCAGCCGCGGGCCGAGTCCGGGCAGATCATCTATCGCGGTGTGGACATCACCCACAAGTCCTCGCACTACATCGCCTCCAACGGCATCGCCCAGTCGCCGGAGGGGCGCCGGGTGTTTCCGGACATGACGGTGGAAGAGAACCTGCTGATGGGCACCATCCCCATCGGCGACAAGTACGCCAGCGAAGACATGCAGCGCATGTTCGAACTGTTCCCGCGGCTCAAGGAACGTCGGACCCAGCGGGCCATGACCATGTCCGGCGGCGAGCAGCAGATGCTCGCCATCGCCCGCGCGCTGATGAGCCGTCCCAAGCTGCTGTTGCTGGACGAACCGAGCCTGGGGCTGGCGCCGATCGTGGTGAAGCAGATCTTCGCCACCCTGCGCGAGCTGGCCTCCACCGGCATGACCATCTTCCTGGTCGAGCAGAACGCCAACCACGCGCTGAAGCTGTCGGACCGCGCCTATGTGATGGTCAACGGCGAGATCCGCCTGAGCGGCACCGGCCAGGAACTGCTGGTCAACGAGGAGGTGCGTAACGCGTATCTGGGCGGTCACTGAGCCTGAGTACCGTGGATAAGACATGCCCCGCCGGTTCGCGCCGCCGGGGCATTTTTTATCCCCTTGATCTTGTAGGAGCGAGCTTGCTCGCGATGCTCGTCAACGGTGACGCTGGCTGTCTGGATATACGCGTCGTTCTCGGGTTCTTCGCGAGCAAGCTCGCTCTTACAGAGAGTGAATGACCTTGTCCACAGCAGAAAACGCAAATTGTGGAAAACATTCTGCGCAAGCTGGCAAAGCGCGGCATAAAGACGCTGCAAATAGTTGTTTTGCCACGGTTTTGACTTGTCCCCGTTTGCTGTGGAACTGGCTGTGGGTAACGTGGGAGTAGCTGGCTGGACGCCTTGAATGGCATGGCCTGCAGGCGGATGGTTGTTTTTTGATCAGGCGTTTTTGCCGGACTTCGAGCAGCCGTTGTCAACCTTTTTATTGTCGCAGGCAAAGGGCGAAAACACCCTGGACAAGCCTGTGGATAAGTCTGTGACTAAACTCTGGAAAGACTCGCCAAGGCAGCGTCGTTACTGGCTTGAAGCCATCCCTCGCCTGACCGTCCGATTGCCTTCATTGGCCGGGGCTGCATGGACGCCATGCCCGGGTCAAGCAAAAAACTTTCTAAAACCGCCTGCAGCCCCTGTGGATAGCGGCTTGCAGACTTTTGCACTTGCCCCCAAAGACTGTGGAGCGTCCTGTGGATAAGGTGCGTGCATATGGCTGCGGGCCACGAAAACCGGGGCTTGGCTGGTGTTGGTTGTTTTCTGTACAGTTGCGTCCCTGTAGCCGCTGCCGAAGGCTGCGATAAGGCCCGGAGGGCCTTTCAACGATCTTGAAGAGCACGCCCTCTTCGAACGGAATGCCGCCCAGACCGATCGCAGCCTTCGGCAGCGGCTACAGGGGAGGCTGATAGCCTGGCTCGCACAACCTCCGGTTGCCGCTGCGATTCAGGCCGGGCATGCTGCGAAACGATTTTTCATTTCCACGGCGGTTCGACGCCCAGCAAGGAGAACACCATGACTTCCACCCTGTTTATTACCGGCGCGACCTCCGGTTTTGGCGAAGCCTGTGCCCGTCGTTTTGCCGAGGCCGGCTGGTCGCTGGTGCTGACCGGTCGCCGCGAAGAGCGTCTCAACGCCCTGTGCGCCGAGCTGTCGAAGCAGACCGAGGTGCACGGCCTGGTGCTCGATGTGCGGGACCGCAAGGCCATGGAAGAAGCGATCGCCAACCTGCCGCCGTCCTTCGCTAAGCTGCGTGGGCTGATCAACAACGCCGGCCTGGCCCTGGGGGTCGACCCGGCGCCCAAGTGCGACCTGGACGACTGGGACACCATGGTCGACACCAACATCAAGGGCCTGATGTACAGCACCCGCCTGCTGCTGCCACGGCTGATCGCCCATGGCCGCGGCGCCGGCATCGTCAACCTCGGCTCCATCGCCGGTAACTACCCGTATCCGGGCAGCCACGTGTATGGCGCGAGCAAGGCGTTCGTCAAACAGTTCTCCCTGAACCTGCGTTGCGACCTGCAAGGCACCGGTGTGCGGGTGACCAACATCGAGCCGGGCCTGTGCGAAAGCGAGTTCTCCCTGGTGCGCTTCAAAGGCGACCAGGAGCGTTACAACGCTACCTACGCCGGTGCCGAGCCGATCCAGCCGCAGGACATCGCCGACACCATCTTCTGGGTGCTCAACACCCCGGCCCACGTCAATATCAACAGCCTGGAGCTGATGCCGGTGAGCCAGACCTGGGCCGGTTTCGCCATCGAGCGCAACGCCAAGGGCTGAATGCTCCCCCTGTAGCCGCTGCCGAAGGCTGCGATCGACCTCGAAGAGGGCGTGCTCTTCAAGATCGCCGAAGGCCCTCCGGGCCTTATCGCAGCCTGCGGCAGCGGCTACACTCCGCGTGCCGATGCGTTTGGCAACACAGCCGTTCAGGCCTGAATCAGCCCGCACAAGGTAGACTCCCGCTCCGCAACCCACCGCAGCCTTGCATCAAGGCCGCGAATTCAAAGGTTCTCGAGGAGGAAATGTGAGTAACCGAGGTGAGCAGGTACTGCTCAAACAATCGACCGTCCTGATGTTCGCCGTGGCGATCGCCGCTATCGTCACGGGTTTTTTTTCCGGTTCCCAATCGATTCTGTTCGATGGTTTCTTTTCGCTGATCGCGACCGTCATCAAGGTCTTGATGCTGATCACCGCCAAGCTGATCGCCAAGGAAAGTAACCAGCGCTTTCAGTTCGGCTTCTGGCACCTGGAACCGATGGTGCTGTTGATCGAAGGCAGCTTTTTGTTGCTGATTGCGATCTACGCTTTTCTCAGCGGTATGTTCGGCATCATCAACGGTGGCCGCGAGATCGAACTGGGCCTGGTGATCCCTTTTGCGATGGTGCTTAGCGTCGTCTGCTTCGCCTATTTCTTCTACGTCCGTTATCGCAATCGCACGTTGAAATCCTCGTTGATCCAGTTCGACAACATCAGCTGGCTGGTGGACGCGATGCTCTCGGTCGGCTTGCTGGTGAGCTTTCTCATCGCGTTGCTGCTCAAGACCCAGGGTTATGGCCAGTGGGCCGCTTACGTCGACCCGTCGATCCTGATCCTGCTGGCCCTGAGCATGCTCGCGCCGGCCTTCAATATTCTCAAGCCAGCGTTACGCGATGTACTGGGGATTGTCCCGGACCAACTGGATGACAAGGTTCGCCAAGTGATGGACGAGGCGAAAGTCGAACACGGCTTTGCCGACTATGTCTCGTATGTGCAGAAGCACGGACGGGCGCGGTTTATCGAGATTCACATTGTGCTGCCGCAGGACTATCCATTGCAGGGCGTGGCGACGCTGGACAAGCTGCGCGAGGAGATATCCACACAGCTCGGCAAGGCGGATGCGGCGCGCTGGCTGACCATCAGCTTTACCGGCGATCGCAAGTGGATTGCCTGAGGCCTTCCTGAGCGCAGGCGCGCAATCGCGAGCTTCGCTCCTACAGAGGCATGCCTTTTCTGTAGGAGCGAAGCTTGCTCGCGATAGCGATGTAAAGATCAGCCGAAGTATTCAGCCAGGCCGAGATAACAGGTCGCCAGGTGATAAGGCGTGGTTGACGGCATGTCCCGGCGGCTGAGTACGCCATGGGCGTCCAGGCATTCGTTCCAGCCCTTGGCATGCAGGAAGTGTTGTTGCAGCGCCAGCAACTGGTGCTGCAGGCGTTCGGCGCTGTCCTGGCGCAAGGTCAGGGCGCGCAGGTATTCGGCCTGGGCCCAGATGCGTTGGGTCGGGTCGAGCACATCGCCCTCGACACTCAGCATCCCACTCACCGCGCCGCTGGAGTTATCCACACCAACCTGCTCGGCATAGGCGAATGCCCGCTCCAGCGAGGCGTGCAGCGGGCAGCCGCGCAGCAAGGCCGAGGATTGCAGCAGGAAGAACCATTCGAACTGGTGCCCCGGCTCGAACCAGTTATCCACAGCCCCCAGCGGTTTCTCCATCATCAGCCCATGCCGTGGCTCGATGAAGCGCTGCTGCATGGATGTGCACAGGGCTTGCAGCGCGCTTTGCACGGCGGCGTCGTCACGCACGGCCAGGGTGGCGAGGAAGGCTTCGGCCAGGTGCATCAGCGGGTTCTGCAAGGGACCGGAGGCCAGGGACGACCAGTCCTCGGCGAGGGCCGCTTCGTACAAGCCATCGCCGCTGGCAAAACGTTCGGCCACCACTTTCAGCGCGGCATTGAGCACCGATTCCACCAGCGGCTCGCGGACCCTGGCCCAGTAATGGGCGCAGGCAAAGACGATAAAGGCGTGGGTGTAGAGGTCCTTGCGCCTGTCCAGCGGCGTGCCCTGGGCATCGATGCTGTAGAACCAGCCACCGTGTTCGGCGTCGTGGAAGTGCCGTTGCAGGGAACGGAACAGCGCCGCGGCGCGCTCTTCGGCAAGCGGCGTACGGCCATCGCCGATCAGGCTGGAAAACAGGTACAGCTGCCGGGCGCAGGCCATGGCCCGATAACGCTGAGGTGGCAGCGGGGCATGCTCGGCGTCCAGCGCCTCGAAGGGCAGCGCCAGTTCCGGATTCCAGCCCGGCCCCTGCCAGAGCGGCACGATCACGCTGTGGAAATGCTGTTGCACGGCCGTAAACAGGGCGGTCGATTCAGACGGGGAAGTGGGGCTGGAAACATCGGGCATTGGCTGGCGTCGTCACGGCAGGGTGGAATGCGCGACATGGTAGCAGAGAAGGCCCTGGGGATCGTGGTTGGGCCGGAGCCCTTAATCGCGAGCAAGCTCGTTCCTACAGTGGCGGCGTTGTTCCTGCAGGAGCGAGCTTGCTCGCGAAAAAAAGCCTCAAACGACGTGCATCAGCCGGCCAGCAACCACACACCAGTCGCGGCGGATGCCGCGCCCGCCAGGCGCACCAGCGGCGCAGCGGCCTGTGGCAGGAGCCGGACCACGGCATAACCGGCCGCGTGCAGTGCCGCGGTGGCGGCGACAAAGCCTGCGGCATAGGTCCAGGGGCTGGACATGTCCGGCAGTTCCAGGCCGTGGGCCACGCCGTGGAACAGGGCGAACAGCGCGGTGGCGGCCACCGCCAGGCTCAACGGCGGACGCACCGCCAGGGCCACGGCCAGGCCGAGGGCCAGGACCGAGGCGGCGATCCCGCTTTCCAGGGCCGGCAGGTTCAGCCCTGCAAAACCCAGCACGCCGCCGATCAGCATGGTGCCGACGAAGGTGCAGGGCAGTGCCCAGCGCGCCGCGCCTTGCTGCTGCGCGGCCCACAGGCCGACCGCAACCATCGCCAGCAAGTGGTCGAGGCCACCGATCGGGTGGCTGATGCCGGCCATCAGGCCGTTGTCGCCGTGGCCCGGGTGAGCGAAGGCCAAAGCTGGAGTCAGCAGCAGGGCGAGGGTGCCGAGAATGCGTTTGAGTGTCATGGACAGGCTTCCTTGTTGAGCTTTTTGAAAAGAGCGATCAGGCCGCGATCAGCAGTCCCTGGCGTTCGATAAAGGCGATGATTTCCTCCAGGCCCTGGCCGGTCTTCTGATTGCTGAAGACGAATGGCTTGCCACCGCGCATGCGCTGGGTATCGCTGTCCATCATCTCCAGCGAAGCGCCAACCAGGGGCGCCAGGTCGATCTTGTTGATCACCAGCAGGTCGGACTTGCAGATGCCCGGGCCACCCTTGCGCGGCAGCTTGTCGCCCGCCGACACGTCGATCACGTAGATGGTCAGGTCGGACAGTTCGGGGCTGAAGGTCGCCGACAGGTTGTCGCCGCCGGACTCCACCAGAATCAGGTCGAGGCCGGGAAAACGCCGGTTCAGCTGATCCACCGCCTCGAGGTTGATCGAGGCGTCTTCGCGAATCGCTGTGTGTGGGCAGCCGCCGGTTTCCACGCCGATGATGCGCTCGGGCGCCAGAGCCTGGTTGCGCACCAGGAAATCGGCGTCTTCGCGGGTGTAGATATCGTTGGTCACCACCGCCAGGTTGTAGCGTTCGCGCAGGGCCAGGCACAGGGCCAGGGTCAGGGCGGTCTTGCCGGAGCCCACCGGGCCGCCGATGCCGACGCGCAGAGGTTGTGCGTTCATGTGACTCTCCACAATAAAAGGCACCCAAGTAAAAGGCGCCAAACTAAAAGGACCTAGGAACGGAACAGGCGGCTGTACTGGCGCTCATGGGCCATGCACGCCAGGGACAGGCCGAAGGCGGCGCTGCCGTAATGTTCGGGGTCGAGGTTCGAGGCATTGCGCTGGGCCTCTTGCAACAGCGGCAACAGTTCGCTGGTCAGGCGCTGAGCAGCCTGCTGGCCCAGGGGCAGGGTTTTCATCAGCACCGCCAGCTGGTTTTCCAGCCAGCTCCACAGCCAGGCGGCCAGGGCGTCCTGCGGGCTGATCCGCCAGGCCCGCGCGGCCAGGGCCCAGCCCAGGGCCAGATGCGGCTCGGCGATCTGCGCGAGAAAGGCGTGGGCCGGCGGATCCAGCTCCGGCAGGCCGTTCAACAGCTGTTGCAGGGAATAGCCCATTTGCCGGCTTTCCTGATGCAGCTCGCGGGTTTCGCGGCTGGCGCGATGTTCCTGGCACAGCTGCAGCAATTGCGCCCAGTCCTCGTCCGCGGCCGCCTGACAATGGGCCAGCAACAGCGGTGCTTCGAAGCGCGCGAGGTTGAGCAGCAACTGGTCGCCGATCCAGCGTCGGGCGCTGTGCGGATCGTTGACCGTGGCCTGTTCCACGGCCATTTCCAGGCCCTGGGAATAGCTGTAGCCGCCAATCGGCAGCTGTGGGCTGGCCAAGCGCAGCAGGGCCCAGGCCGGGTTCATGGGCGCACGCCAAACTGGTGCAGCCGCGGCGCGTAGTTGAAGTCCTCGTCGCCGTGGCGGGAATGATGATGGCCACCGCCGTAGGCGCCGTGTTCCGGCTGGAACGGCGCCTCGATGGTTTCGGTATTGGCGCCGAGCTGTTCGAGCATGGCCTTGAGCACATAGTCGTCGAGCAGGCGCAGCCAGCCATCGCCGACTTGCAGCGCGACGTGGCGGTTGCCCAGGTGGTAGGCGGCGCGGGTCAGTTCGAAGGCATTGCGGCAGGTGACATGCAACAGGGTTTCCGGACGCGCGCAGACCCGCACGATCCGGCCGTCTTCGGCTTGCAGGCATTCGCCGTCGTGCAGCGGCGGCTGGCCACGCTCCAGAAATAGCCCGACGTCCTCGCCGTCGGCACTAAAACAGCGCAAACGGCTTTTGCTGCGGGCTTCGAAGGTCAGGTGCAACTCGGCGGACCAGTCGGGTTGCGGCGCGATTCTGCGATGAATCACCAGCATTGGAAGGCTTCCAGCTATGAGCGATGCAGGGTGTAGAGCAAGTGCCTTGCCAATCGCCCGGTCTGATCGGAAACGGGTGGAAAGCGCCTGAAAATGGGGCGGGCTTATGTTTTATTTTGTTACAAATTCAGGGTGTGCGCTGATTTATAGCACTGACTTGGTGCGTTGTGCTGTTTTTTGATGCGCGGCGAAGCGCCGCTCTGGCGCAAGCCATGGCGGGCAGATGAGGCGGTGGAGGAGGCTGTGCGGTTGAGCACAGCGGCGGGGGGTTATTCGGTGCTGCCCAGCCCTTGCCAGTGCTTGAGGCCGATAAAGATGAAGCGCAGCTGCTGGGTGATTTTCGCCTGCGGCGTAAGGTGCTCGGGCAGGGCTTGCGCGGGCGGGTCGATGATGTCCGGCAAGGTGGCGAACACACTTTTGACGATCAGGTCGGCCATCACCGTCAGGTCGGCGATGTTCAGGTGTTGCAGCTTGGGCATCAGGGTCAGGTCGGCCGCCAGGTCAGCGCTGATGTTTTCCCGCAGGCTGGCGATCGCCTGGCGCACCGGCAGCGAACCGCCGTACTGCTCGCGGGCGAGGAACAGGAACTGCGAGCGGTTGGCTGCCACTACATCGAGGAAGATCCGCACCGAGGCATCGATAATGCCGCCCATGACAAATTCGTTATGGCGCACCAGGCGGATGGTTTCACGGAAGGTCTGGCCGACTTCGCTGACCAGTACCAGGCCAAGCTGGTCCATATCGTCGAAATGCCGGTAGAAACCGGTCGGCACTATGCCGGCGGTTTTCGCCACTTCGCGCAGGCTCAGGCTGCCGAATCCGCGGCCGCATTCCATCAGGTGGCGGGCAGCGTCCATCAGAGCGTTGCGAGTCTGTTGTTTCTGTTCGGCGCGGGGCAGCATCGGCGGGCTGGTTTTCTGATCAAGAGAGCGGCGCACTCTAGCAAATCAACTTTGCCGGCGTCGAACCTGGTGGGGGCGGTGGGCTGAAGGCGAGACCTGGATCGGAGCGGTGGACGCAGAAAAAAACGGCGCGGCTCAGGAAAAAACAAAGCCCGATCCAGGGACCGGGCTTTTCTGTAGAGGCATCATAGGCTTGACTCACAGCTGGGTTGCGTTAGGCCAAACGGTCGTTGCCGTCTTAAACCAGACCTTTCTCTTCCAGGCGATCACGGCCGCCTTCGGCTACAGCCTGGCCCAGGGGAGTGCGATCGAAGCCGTCTTCAGCCAGGGTCTGGCCTTGTGGGGTGCGGTCGCCGCCATCGGAAGCCAGGGTTTGGCCTTGTGGGGTGCGGTCGCTACCGTCGGAAGCCAGGGTCTGGCCTTGTGGAGTGCGGTCGCCACCGTCGGAAGCCAGGGTCTGGGTGAATACCGAGGTGCTGGCCTTGACTTGTGGGGTAGCCTGTTCAGCGGCTGGCAGGGCGAAAGCATTGGCTGCCAGGATCGAGAGGGTCAGGCTAAGCAGTAATTGGCGTTTCATGATGGGTTGCTCCTTGGGAGGGCGATAAAGTGGGTACGGAGCCAATGTTACGCGCGCAAAATCGATATAAAAGTTCATAAAGACAATGGTAATAATCAACAGAATTGATTGTTCTGCCCGAGGGCTCTAGAACGGGCGTTTCCGAAGAAAGGTTTTGCACCGGGGTGGGTATTTTCGACCCATCTGCGCCTCGCAGAAGTGCGGCGGCGGTAACGCCAAGCTGGCGCTTCGGTCAGGAAAGTCCGCGCTTTTGTGTCTGATTCGCGGCTTTGGGTTAAACCTGCGGGCCGTTTGTCAGTCCTAGTTTTCATGACCGGTGGATTTCAACCCCGGCCGTTCACAGGGGCGTCGTTATCCCGGCGTCCTTCAGTAGTCAGGAGCCCTGTGCATGATGCGCACTCGTAAAATTCTCGCCTGGACAGTCGGTAGCCTTTTCCTGCTGCTGGCCGTGCTGGTACTGATCATCGCGTTCTTCGATTGGAACCGGATCAAGCCGCCACTCAATGCCAAAGTCTCCGAAGAATTGCATCGCCCCTTCGCCATCAACGGCAACCTGGCGGTGATCTGGCAGCGCGAGCCCGACGAAGGCGGCTGGCGGGCCTGGGTGCCATGGCCGCATGTGGTGGCCGAAGACCTGACCCTGGGCAACCCCGACTGGTCCAAGGCGCCGCAGATGGTCAGCCTCAAGCGCGTCGAGTTGCGCATTTCGCCCCTGGCATTGCTGGCGCAGCGCGTGCGCATTCCGCGTATCGACCTCACCGAGCCGAACGCCGCTCTCGAACGCCTGGCCGACGGCCGCGCCAACTGGACCTTTCAGTTCGACCCGAAAGACCCGAATGCCGAACCCTCCAACTGGGTGGTGGACATCGGCGCCATCGGCTTCGACAAAGGCCATGTCATCCTCAATGACCAAAGCCTGAAAACCCGCCTCGACCTGCTGATCGACCCGTTGGGCAAGCCGATTCCGTTCAGCGATATCGTCGGCGACAAGGCGGCGAAGAAAGCCGAGGAGAAGGGCGCAGCTCCCCAGTCCTACGCCTTTGCCTTCAAGGCCAAGGGGCAATATCACGGCCAGGCGCTCACCGGCTCCGGCAAGATCGGCGGCTTGCTGGCGCTGCAGGACGCGAGCAAGCCGTTCCCGCTGCAAGTCCAGGCAACGATCGGCGATACCCGCGTCGAACTGGCCGGCACCCTGACCGACCCGCTCAACCTCGGCGCGCTGGATCTGCGCATGAAGCTTGCCGGCACCAGCCTGGGCAACCTGTATCCGCTGACCGGCGTGACCCTGCCGGACTCGCCGGCCTATGCCACCGATGGCCACCTGAGCGCGCAGTTGCGCGAACCGGCCGGGGCGAAGTTCCAGTACCAGGATTTCAACGGCAAGATCGGCGACAGCGACATCCACGGCAACCTGACCTACGTCGCCAGCCAGCCCCGGCCCAAGCTGACCGGCGGGCTGGTGTCCAATCAGTTGCTGTTCAGCGACCTGGCGCCGCTGATCGGCGCCGACTCCAACGCCGAGCAGAAGGCCCGGGGCGGCGACAGCAAGCAGCCGGCGGACAAGGTGCTGCCGGTGGAAGAGTTCCGCACTGAGCGCTGGCGCGACATGGACGCCGATGTCGAGTTCACCGGCAAGCGCATCGTCCACAGCGCCGATTTGCCCTTCACCGACCTGTACACCCACCTGGTGCTCGACGACGGACGCCTGAGCCTGGAGCCGCTGCGTTTCGGCGTGGCCGGCGGCAAGCTGGATGCGCAGATTCGCCTCAACGGCCAGGCCACGCCGCTGGAAGGCCGGGCCAAGCTGACCGCGCGCAACTTCAAGCTCAAGCAGCTGTTCCCGACCTTCGAGCCGATGAAAACCAGCTTCGGCGAACTCAATGGCGATGCCGATATCGCCGGGCGCGGCAACTCGGTGGCGGCCCTGCTCGGCAGCGCCAACGGCGAGCTGAAGATGCTGATCAACGACGGCGCCATCAGCCGCAGCCTGATGGAGATCGCCGGGCTCAACGTCGGCAACTATGTGATCGGCAAGATGTTTGGCGACAAGGAAGTGAAGATCAATTGCGCCGCCGCCGACTTCGGCATCAAGACCGGCCTGGCCACCACTCGCCTGTTCGTGTTCGATACCGAGAACGCGATCGTCTACATCGACGGCACCGCGAACATGGCCAGCGAGCAACTGGACCTGACCATCACTCCGGAATCCAAGGGCCTGCGCCTGTTCTCCCTGCGCTCGCCGCTCTATGTGCGAGGCAAGTTCATCAAGCCGGAGGCTGGGGTCGAGGCCGTGCCGCTGATGTTGCGCGGCGCCGGCATGGTGGCGCTGGGGGTGATCGCCGGGCCGGCGGCCGGATTGCTGGCGCTGGTGGCGCCGAGCGGCGGCGAGCCGAACCAGTGCGCGCCGCTACTCGAGCAGATGCGTTCGGGCAAGGCGCCGGTGGCGGTCAAACCGACGCGTTGAGAGCAAACGGGATTTTCCTGTAGGAGCGAGCTTGCTCGCGATAGCCGCGAAGCGGCGACCTGTCTGCCAAAACTGGTCATCCTTGGCGATCTTTTCGCGAGCAAGCTCGCTCCTGCCTGGTCCCTGGGGCATTAGCCAGCGGCGAGCATGGGATGCCCGGCCGCCTGGGCCTCTTCGCGCAGCCACTGGAAAAATACCCGCACCGGCGGATGCCGTTCGCGCCCGGGCACGCACAAGGCGCTGTAGCCCGCGCCGTCGACATGGATCTCCGGGCGATACGGCAGCAGCAGGCCGCTGGCCACGCTTTCCGACACCAGGATATTGCTGGCCAGCACCAGGCCCTGGCCGGCAATGGCCGCCTGCAGGGCGTAGTGTTCCTCGTCGTATTCACGAATCACCGGACGGCCCTGCATCCAGCTTTCCTGCGCCTTGTCGCACCAGGCCTCCCAGCCATGGGCATAGAGCTTGGAGTTGTGCCAGCGCACGCTGATCAGCGTCGGCGTTTGCTCGCGGGCCTGGACCACCTGCTCCGGCGAGCCGTAGACCGCGAAGCACTCGTCGAACAGGCACAGCCCATAGAGATTCGGGTAGTCGTCCAGGCTGTAGCGGATCACCAGGTCGACGCTGGCATCCTGCTGCAGGTCGATGACCTCACAGTTGGTGTCCAGGCGCAGGTTGATGTTCGGATGCCGGGCATAAAAACGCCCTAGGCGCGGCACCAGCCACAGCGCGGCGAAGGCCGGCGTGGTGGAGATCATCAGGTTCGCGCCGCTGCGTTGCGGACGCAGGCTGTCGACGCTCTGCGCCACTTCCAGCAAGGCGCCGTGCAGGCTGTGGAACAGCCGTTCGCCGCATTCGGTCAGGCGCACCTGGCGCGGCAGGCGCTGGAACAGCGGCACGCCCAGCCAGCTTTCCAGGGAGCGGATCTGGTGGGAAATCGCCGTGGGTGTAACCGACAGTTCCTCGGCGGCGGCCTTGAAACTCAGGAGCCGGGACGCCGATTCGAAGGCGCGCAGGGCGGTCAGCGGCAGGTTGGCAAACATACTGGGTCACCTTATGGGTGAAATGGATTCATCCTGATCAACTATTGCTCATTTGTTCCAGGGGGCCTGCATCAATAGCTTTATTCCTCGCCCAGGAAGGCTTTTACGGTCTTCCAGAATGATCCAGGATGAGGAATGACAGATGAGCAGAATTCTAGCAGTACATGGTAGCCCCCGTGGCGAACGCTCCCATTCGCGGCGGCTGACGGAGCGTTTTCTCCAGGCCTGGCTCGAGGCCCATCCCCAGGGCCAGTTGACCCGCCGGGAAGTCGGCCGCGCTTCGCTGCCCCACGTCAGCGAGGCCTTCGTCGCCGCGGCGTTTTATCCCGAACCCCAGGCACGGCCCTTGTCGATGCAGGCCGACCTGGCCCTGAGTGACGAGTTGGTGACGGAACTGCTGGAACATGAGCTGCTGGTGATCTCGGCGCCGATGTACAACTTCAGCGTGCCCAGCGGCCTCAAGGCCTGGGTCGACCAGATCGTGCGCCTGGGCCTGACCTTCAATACCGTGCAGGACAATGGCATCGCCCAATACGAGCCGCTGGTGCGGGGCAAGAAAGCGCTGATCGTCACCAGTCGCGGCGGCTTCGGCTTCGGCCCGGGTGGCGAGCTGGAAGCCATGAACCACGCCGATCCGTGGTTGCGCACCGCACTGGGCTTTATCGGGATCGAGGACGTCACGGTGGTCGCGGCCGAAGGCGAGGAGTCGGCGGAGCGCACGTTCCAGGTGTCCTGCACCGAAGCCGAGCAACGCCTGCTGGCACTGGCGCGGACCTTCTGAGGAGGCGACATGGCCTGGCTGTTCTTGCTGATCGCCGCCGCCTTCGAAGTCACCTTCGCCATGGGCATGAAGTACGCCGAGGGGTTCACCCGGCTATGGCCGTCGCTGCTGACGGTGGTGGCCGCGCTGGGCGGCATCTACTTCTTGACCCTGGCGATGCGTGAACTGCCGGTGAGCATCGCCTACCCGATCTGGACCGCCATCGGCTCCCTGGGCACGGTGTTCCTCGGTTTCGCCTTGCTGGGGGAGAGCCTGACGCTGGTCAAGCTGCTGTCGGTGGGGCTGATCGTGGCCGGGGTGGTGGGGCTTAAGTAGAAGGGATGGAGCCCGGGGGAATGTCATACAGTGGTCGTGAAGCTGTCATCTTGGCTGTCGATGCTCTTGGCTGCTGTCTGCATCCAGCCTCGGGCGCCGCGGTCCCTGATACAAGTCCGATCACAAGGATGTTCCCATGTCCCAAGAGCTTGCCACGCGTTACCCGCTGGTCCTGGTCCCCGGCATGCTGGGGTTTATCCGGCTGGTGCTGTACTCCTACTGGTTCGGCATCGAGTCGGCGTTGCGCCGCGGCGGGGCCACGGTGATTGCCGTGCAGGTCTCGCCGCTGCACTCCACGGAGGTGCGCGGCGAGCAGTTGCTGGCGCGGGTCGAGGAGATCCGCCGCGAAACCGGCGCCGACAAGGTCAACCTGATCGGCCACAGCCAGGGGGCGCTCACCGCCCGCTATGCCGCGGCCAAACGCCCGGACTGGGTGGCCTCGGTGACTTCGGTGGCCGGGCCCAATCATGGCTCGGAGCTGGCCGACTACATCGAACGCCACCATTCCATCGACACCCTGCGCGGGCGCGTGCTGAGTTTTATCCTGCGGGTGATTGCCGTGCTGATGAGCTGGCTCGATACCGGCTATCGCGGGCCGAAGCTGCCGGCGGATATCCATGCCTCGCACCGCTCGCTGACCAGCGAGGGCGTGGCGCTGTTCAACCGCCAGTACCCCCAGGGCTTGCCGGACACCTGGGGCGGGCAGGGGCCGGAAGAGGTCAACGGGGTGCGCTACTACTCCTGGTCCGGCACTTTGCAGCCGGGCAAGACCAATCGCGGGCGCAACCTGTTCGACGGCACCAACCGCACCTGCCGGCTGTTCGCCAGGACCTTTGTCCGCGAGGCCGGGCAATGCGATGGCATGGTCGGCCGCTACAGCTCGCACCTGGGCACGGTGATTGGCGACGATTACCCCCTGGACCACTTCGATATTGTCAACCAGTCGCTGGGGCTGGTGGGCAAGGGCGCCGAGCCGATCCGGCTGTTCGTCGAGCATGCGCAGCGGTTGAAGGCGGCGGGGGTATAGCCAGAGAGGGATGTGGCGGTCTTGAGATTTATCGCGAGCAAGTTCGCTCTTACAGGATCGAGCGGTCCCTGGCGAGCTGTTAGGCGACGCTGGCCTTGCGCCCTAGCGCGGTGGTCCAGCGTTCCGACAGGATCACCCCGCCCAGGGTCAGCACCCCACCCACCAGGTGATACAGCGCCAGCTGTTCATGCAGCACCACGGCGGCAATCAGCGCGGTGATCAGCGGCAGCAGGTTGAAGAACAGTGTGGTGCGGCTCGGTCCCAGGCGTACCACCGCCTGCATCCAGGCCAGCGGCGCGAGCATCGAGGCCAGCAGGCAGGCATAAAGCACCAGGGGAATGTTGTGCAGGGTCAGGCCGGTTTTCGGCGAGGCCAAAAACAGCGGGAACAGCACCACCACGGCCACCAGCACCTGCAGATACAGCAGCACCAGCGGCGGCAGGCGCAGCTGCCATTTTTTCAGCAGGGTGCTGTAGACCGCGTAGGCCAGGGTGGCGATCAGCATCATCGCGTCGCCCAGGTTCACCCCCTGTTCCAGCAGCACGTCGAGGCTGCCGGACGACACCACCACCAGCACCCCGGCAAACGACAACACGGCACCGGCCAGGGCGCCGGCCGTCAGGCGCTGGCCGAGGCTGGCGATGGCCATGGCCAGCGACATCAGCGGCATCAGCGAGAGGATGATGCCCATGTTGGTGGCCGAGGTCAGGGTCGCGGCGAAGTAGGCCAGGCTCTGGTACACCGCCATGCCCAGCACGCCGAGGATGAAGATCTTGCCCAGGTTCGGGCGGATCACCGCCCAATGGGCGACCACTGCCTTGAGCATGAACGGCGTGAACAACAGGCCGGCCAGCAGCCAGCGATAGAAACCGATCTCCGCGGGGAAGATCGCCCCGACCGCCAGCTTGTTGATAACGGTATTGCCGGCCCAGATAAAGACGGCCAGTAACGGATAAGCGTATTGCATGAGGAAAAACCAGAACGTTGATGAAGGGTGATTATCCCTCTGTCTGGATCCAGGCCTATACTTCGATCCAGACAACCCACCCCTGAATCCGGACAGCATGAGCAAAAAACACATCGACCTGCTGCCCTTCAGCGGTCTGCCGGCGCCGGTGTACTTCCGCTATGCCGATTTCGACGCCCACAGCCATGCGCTGGAACATCGTCACCCCTGGGGCTGCCTGGAATATTCGGCCCATGGCGTGATGCACATGGAAATCGCCGGCCAGCGCTTTATGTCGCCGCCACAGTACGCCATCTGGATTCCGCCGGGCACCGAGCATAGTTTCTACAGCCCGCAGCCGATCGTGTACCGCGCCGTGTGCCTGGCCCCGCAGTTGTGCCAGGCGCTGCCGCAGCAGGCCTGTACCCTGGCTATCAGCGATATCCTCAAGGCGATCCTCAAGGACTTCGCCGCGCGCGATGTGCAGATCCCCGAGCAGGAAGCGGACAGCCGCCTGGCCCAGGTGATGCTCGACCAGTTGCAACAGGCGCCGGTGCATGACGGTTACCTGCCGTATGCCAGCAGCCCGGCCTTGCTCGGTGTGCTGGAAGCGTTGCAGGCCGCCCCGGGGGATAACCGCGCGCTGGCCGATTGGGCGCGGCAGATCCACGTCAGCGAACGCACCCTGGCCCGGCAATTCGTGCGCGAGCTGGGCATGAGTTTCGGCGAGTGGCGCCAGCGCCTGCGCTTCCTGGCGTCCATCGAGGCGCTGGACAGCGCGCGCAGTGTCCAGGAGGTGGCGTTCGACATGGGCTACAGCAGCGCCTCGGCATTTATCGCGATGTTCCAGCGCCAGGCCGGTTGCACCCCCGAGCAGTACCGGCGCACCAGCCTACAGAACAGGTGAACCTGTAACAGGGTTTGTCTACACTGCGCTGGAGGCCGCGCCCGTCGGTGCGGTAACAAGGAGAAAACTCCATGAAGATGCTGCGTATCCCTTTGTTGATGGTTGGTCTGTTGCTCTGTTCCCAAGGATTTGCCGCCACCGCCCAGCAGAACAAGATGACCACTTGCAACGCCGACGCCACCGCGAAAGCCCTCAAGGGCGATGAGCGCAAAGCCTTTATGAGCACCTGCCTGAAAGCCACCCCGGCTGCCGCGGCAACCCCGCAGGAACGGATGAAGACCTGCAACGCCGACGCCACTGCCAAAGCCCTCAAGGGCGATGAGCGCAAGGCCTTCATGAGCACGTGCCTGAAGAAGCAATAACCTTCTCCTTCGCAGGCGCGAGCTTGTTCACGATCCGGTCGCGGCGGTTTGCCTGACACACCCTGTATCGTTGATCGCCAGCAAACCCGCGCCTGTCGGCCTCGCATCGTCAGTGCAACGCTGGCAGACTGCCAATCCTTTCACGCTGTTTGTTTGAGGCTGTATGCCAACGTTTTCTCAGCGTCATCTGTTGTTGTTCAGTTGGGTGATTATCTTCGGCGGCCTGTTGCTGGTAATCCCGTTGCGGCTATTACCGAGCCTGCTGGCGGGCCTGCTGGTGTTCGAACTGGTCAACATGCTCACCCCGCAACTGCAACGGCTGATCGAAGGTCGGCGGGCGCGCTGGTTGGCGGTGGCCCTGCTCGGCACCCTGGTGGTCAGCGTGCTGACGCTGCTGTTCGCCGGCGCCATCAGCTTCCTGCTGCACGAAGCGGAGAACCCGGGGGCTTCCCTGGACAAATTCATGACAGTGGTGGACAAGGCGCGCGGCCAGTTGCCGCCGTTCCTCGACTCCTATCTGCCGGCCAGCGCGGCGGAGTTCCAGGTGGCCATCGGCGCCTGGGCCAGCAAGCACTTGAGCGAGCTGCAACTGGTGGGCAAGGACGCGGCGCACATGTTCGTGACCTTGCTGATTGGCATGGTGCTGGGGGCGATCATCGCCTTGCAGCGCGTGCCCGACCTGACCAAGCGCAAGCCGCTGGCGGCCGCGCTGTTCGACCGCCTGCATCTGTTGGTCCAGGCCTTTCGCAACATCGTGTTCGCGCAGATCAAGATTTCCCTGCTCAACACCTTCTTCACCGGGATCTTCCTCGCGCTGATCCTGCCGATGTTCGGGGTCAAGCTGCCGCTGACCAAGACCCTGATCGTGCTGACCTTCCTGCTGGGGCTGTTGCCGGTGATCGGCAACCTGATCTCCAACACCCTGATCACCATTGTCGGCATGTCGCTGTCGATCTGGGTGGCCGCGGCGGCGCTGGGCTACCTGATCTTTATCCACAAGCTGGAATACTTCCTCAACGCGCGGATCGTCGGCGGGCAGATCAGTGCCAAGTCCTGGGAATTGCTGTTGGCGATGCTGGTGTTCGAGGCGGCGTTCGGCCTGCCGGGGGTGGTGGCCGGGCCGATCTACTACGCCTACCTGAAGAGTGAATTGAAGCAGGCGGGATTGGTTTGACCTGACGCTATCCCTGTAGCCGCTGCCGCAGGCTGCGATCGGCCGAAGGCCGTAGCGATCTCAAAATCGCAGAAGGTCCTGCGGACCTTATCGCAGCCTGCGGCAGCGGCTACAGGCGATGCTTTTTTAGCCGTAGCGTTTCTTCGCTTCGATCGCCAGGCCGCTGCCGATGCTGCCGAAGATATTGCCTTCGACGTGGCGCGCGTTGGGCAGCATGTCCGCGACGCTCTGGCGCAGGGCCGGGATGCCGCTGGAACCGCCGGTGAAGAACACCGTATCGACCTGGCCGACGCCGACATTGGCATCGCCCAGCAGTTGCGTGACGCTGCCGCGGATGCGCTCCAGCAGGCTGTCGATGGACGACTCGAACAGCGCCCGGCTCAGGTCCACGCTCAGGCCGGCCTCGATACGGTCCAGGGGCACCACGCGGTTGTCGGCGTGGGTCAGCTGGATCTTGCTCTCTTCCACCTCCATGGCCAGCCAGTGCCCGGCGCGCTGCTCGATCAGCTTGAACAGGCGGTCGATGCCGCCGGTGTCTTCGATGTCGTAGCGCATGCTGCCCAGGGCCAGCTGGGACTTCTGTGAGTACACCGAGTTGATGGTGTGCCAGGTCGCCAGGTTCATGTGGGTGCTGGTGGGCATGTAGGCGCCGCTCTTCATCCGGCTGCCGTAGCCGAACAGCGGCATCAGGCCCTGCAGGCTCAACTGTTTGTCGAAGTCGGTGCCGCCGATGTGTACGCCACCGGTGGCGAGGATGTCCTCGTGGCGGTTGTCCAGGCCACGGCGCTCGGGCGACAGGCGCACCAGGGAGAAGTCGGAGGTACCACCGCCGATGTCGACGATCAGCACCAGCTCTTCGCGCTCGATGGTCGACTCGTAGTCGAAGGCCGCGGCGATCGGCTCGTACTGGAAGGAGACTTCCTTGAAGCCCAGCTTGCGCGCCACTTCCACCAGGGTGTCCTGGGCCTCCTGGTCGGCGGCGGCGTCGTCATCGACGAAAAACACCGGACGACCCAGCACCACTTCCTCGAACTCCCGACCGGCGGCGGCTTCGGCGCGGCTCTTGAGCTGGCCGATGAACAGGCCCAGCAGGTCCTTGAACGGCATCGCCGTGCCCAGCACGCTGGTGTCGTGCTTGATCAGCTTGGAACCCAGCAGGCTCTTCAGCGAGCGCATCAGCCGGCCTTCGTAGCCTTCCAGGTATTCGTGCAGTGCCAGGCGGCCATACACCGGACGGCGTTCTTCGATGTTGAAGAAGACCACCGACGGCAGGGTGATCTTGTCGTCTTCCAGCGCAATCAGCGTTTCCATGCCGGGGCGCAGCCAGCCGACCGTGGAGTTGGACGTGCCGAAGTCGATACCGCAGGCACGGGCCGCAGATGCGTTTTTCATGTCTTTCGAGTTCCGGTTGGAAAAAACGGCCGCGCAGTGTATGCCAGTCGTTCGCAGAATCGAAGGCCGACTATCCGCTAAATCGTAACCCGCAAGCCTTGAAAGACTATTCTTCACCCCAAACTTGCAGGCATGGGCCGGGCAGCCATCGGGCGGTCGCAAGAACCGCCGCCAGTTGCCGATAAACTTCTGCTGCGCCGCGTGAGTCACAGTATTGAGATCGATCAGCCTTGACGCTGTTCAAGAGTGCATGCTGTACATCCCGCCGCGCCACATTGATAACGGATGGTGATCCTTAGATGGACTTCAAAGACTATTACAAGATTCTCGGGGTGGAGCCGACGGCGGACGACAAGGCGATCAAGGCCGCCTATCGCAAGCTGGCGCGCAAATATCACCCGGATGTCAGCAAGGAAAAAGACGCCGAAGCCAAGTTCAAGGACGCGTCGGAAGCCTACGAAGCGCTGAAAAGCGCGGACAAGCGGGCCGAATACGACGACCTGCGGCGTTATGGCCAGCACGGCCAGCCGTTCCAGGGCCCACCGGGCTGGAAGGGCCACGCGGATGCCGGCGGTTTCGGCGATGGCGGGGATTTTTCGGACTTCTTCAGTTCGATCTTCGGCAACCGCGGGCCGGGTTTCGGCGGTGGACAATCGCGCAGCGCCGGGCGCAGGGGGCAAGACGTGGAAATGGAATTACCGATCTTCCTGGAAGAGACCCTGTCGGCCGAGTCGAAGAAGGTCAGCTTCAAGGTGCCGCAGTACAACGCTGCCGGCCAGCACGTCAGCAACACCAGCAAGAGCCTGAACGTGAAGATCCCGGCCGGCGTCGCCGACGGCGAGCGTATCCGGCTCAAGGGCCAGGGCGCGCCGGGTGTCGGCGGCGGGGCCAATGGCGACCTGTACCTGACCATTCGTTTCGCGCCCCATCCGAAGTTCGATATCGAGGGCGAGAACCTGATCATCACCTTGCCGCTGGCCCCTTGGGAGCTGGCGCTGGGGACCGAGGTCGCGGTGCCGACCCTGACTGGCAAGATCAACCTCAAGGTGCCGGCCGGCAGCCAGAACGGCCAACGCCTGCGCGCCAAGGGCCATGGCCTGCTGAACAAGGCCGGGCATCGCGGTTATCTGTTCGTGCAGCTCAAGGCCGTGATGCCCAAGGCCTCCGGCGACGACGTCAAGGCGCTGTGGCAGGAGCTGGCGAAAAAGGCCGCCTTCAATCCGCGGGAGCATTTCTGATCTGCAACCCATTCTGATCTGAAACAAGGAGTCGCTAACCATGAGCACCCTGATCGTTCAGCTGGATATGGAAGAGTTCTGCGAGGTGGCCGATCTGCCGGCCGCCTATGTGATGGAAATCGTCGAGCACGGGATCCTCGATCCCCATGGCTCGGCGCCACGGGACTGGCGTTTCACCGATTACGAACTGGCGGTCGCCAAGCGCGCCGCCAAGTTGCGGCGCGATCTGGAACTGGAGTGGGAAGGCGTCGCCCTGGCGCTGGAACTGCTCGACGAAGTCCGCGAGTTGCGCACGGAAAACCAGATGCTCAAGCAGCGCCTGGGGCGTCTGCTCAGCGACTGACGAGCGTCTGTAGCCGTTGCCGAGTTCGCGAGCTGCGTTCGAGGACGCAGTCCTCGCAAAACCTGCATTAGCGGTTTACCTGAAGGAAAGCCGTGCCCGGTTTACGACCGCTTCGCGGTCGAGCGCAGCCTCGCAGGCTCGGCAGCGGCTACAGGGATGTCGGCCTCTACGACTATTTGGCGTGGGACACCCGCGGCAGGGTCACGGTGAAGGTGGTGCCATCGGCCTCGCTGGAGCTGACCTCGATGCTGCCCTGGTGGGCGGTGACCACTTCCTTGACGATGAACAGGCCCAGGCCGAGGCTGGTGGAGGGGCTGCCGAGTTCTTCGTTGGCGCTGCGCACCAGCGGATCGAAGAGGCTACTCAAGGCTACCTTGGGTATTGGCGGGCCGTAGTTGTGGATGGTCAGCAACACCTGTTCGGTGCCACCCGTGAGGGTGATGGTCACGGTGTGGTTATTGCTGCCGTGCTGCAGGGCGTTGCCGATCAGGTTCTGCAGCATCTGCTCGATGCGCCCGCGATCCCAGATGCCGTGGCTGTCGCCATGGAAGTTCAACGCCGGCGTGCAGTCCGGCTGGCCGGCGCAGGCTTCGTCCATGGCTGCCTTGATGGCACTGGCCATGTCCATGGGCGCCGGTTCGATGGGCAGGCTGCTGCCCAGGCGGCTGCGGACGAACTCCAGCAGGTCTCCGACCATCGCCGCCATGTGCCTGGCGCCACTCTTGATCCGCGACACATAGGCCAGCGCATCGGCATCCAGCGCGACTTTGCGCGCCAGCATCTCGGTGGACATGCTCACCGCCTGCAAGGGGGTACGCAGGTCGTGGCCGAGAATCGCCAGGAAGATATCCCGCGAACGGTTGACCTGTTCGGCATAGGCCGTGGTGGACTCGGCCAATGCTTCGTCGATGGCTTCGTTGAAACGGATCATGTCCTGGAAATAGACCAGCTGTGGCGACTCCAGGCGGGAGACCCAGAGACGGATCACGCAGGCGCGCAGGTGGCGGAATTCCGAGGTCATCTGCACCAGGTCGAAGCCCACGTTGTGGCGCAACTCGCCATGGCTGGCGGCGGCTTCGTCGAGGCTTGGGCTGTTCTCCGGGCCTTCGCCCCTGGCCTTGGCCGTCTGTTCGCTGGCGGTCTGGGCGGTGCGCATGTCGCGAGCGGCGGCCAGCAGGATGGACTTGGCGTGGTCACGCAGTTGCAGGCGGGTCAGGGAGTCGGTTTCGGGGGCGATGGATCGGGCGAATTGCTCCCACTCATCAACGATTCGATCAACGTGTTGCACGATGAAGTCGGGTAGACGCATGGCCGGGAACCTTGTCAGGCAGCAAAAGTGAGGACGGCCTGTCGAATTCTAGCCGCGATTGAGCCGTTCAACACAGCAAGACGTCCGGCTTTGCTGACCGTTGGGCGGCCCGGATGGGCGCCCGTTGGATCCAGGTTTCTAGGCTCTGTACGAAAAGTGGCTGCGCGCTGGGCGCCTTCGGCGCTACGCAGACCATGCTGCGCGCTAGACGCCTGCGGCGTTACGCAGAAACAGGCTCGAGCCCCTAAAGTCGAACGCGACCCCGGCCGTTCCTCGCCTGTTTTGATTCGCTGCGCTCACCCTTCGGGCCAGCCCTTGGCTGTTACTCCCGTTGGTCGTTGCGCCTTGCCTGACCTTCGCTCGCCGACTTTTCGTACAGCCCCTAGAACAGGAAGTAGCGCTGCGCCATCGGCAACACGTCCGCCGGTTCGCACCAGAGCAGCACGCCGTCGGCATTGACCTGATAGGTCTGCGGGTTGACCTCGATATCCGGCAGGTAGTCGTTGTGGATCAGGTCGCTCTTTTGCACGTCGCGGCAACCCTTGACCACCGCGATCTGCTTTTTCAGCCCCAATTGTTGCGGCACCCCGGCCGCCAGCGCGGCCTGGCTGATAAAGGTCAGGCTGGTGGCGTGCCGGCTGCCGCCGTAGCTGGCGAACATCGGCCGGTAATGCACCGGCTGCGGGGTCGGGATCGAGGCGTTGGCATCGCCCATCAGGCTGGCGGCGATGGCCCCGCCCTTGAGGATCAGCGTCGGCTTGACCCCGAAGAACGCCGGCCGCCAGAGCACCAGGTCGGCCCATTTGCCGATTTCGATGGAGCCCACTTCGTGGCTGATGCCGTGGGTGATCGCCGGATTGATGGTGTATTTGGCGATGTAGCGCTTGACCCGGAAGTTGCTGTTGCCGGCGCCGTCGCCCGGCAGCGGGCCGCGCTGGCGATGCATCTTGTCGGCGGTCTGCCAGGTGCGGGTGATGACCTCGCCGACCCGGCCCATGGCCTGGCTGTCGGAGCTGATCATCGAGAAGGCGCCCAGGTCGTGGAGGATGTCTTCGGCGGCGATGGTCTCGCGGCGGATGCGGCTTTCGGCGAAGGCCACGTCCTCGGCGATGCTCGGGTCGAGGTGGTGGCAGACCATCAACATGTCCAGGTGTTCGTCGATGGTGTTGCGGGTGAACGGCCGGGTCGGGTTGGTCGAGCTCGGCAGCACGTTGGGCAAACCGCAGGCCTTGATGATGTCCGGGGCGTGGCCGCCGCCGGCGCCTTCGGTGTGATAGGTGTGGATGGTACGGCCCTTGAACGCGCCGAGGGTGGTTTCGACGAAACCCGATTCGTTGAGGGTGTCGGTGTGGATCGCCACCTGCACGTCGTACTGGTCGGCGACGCTCAGGCAGTTGTCGATGCTGGCCGGGGTGGTGCCCCAGTCTTCGTGGAGCTTGAGGCCGATGGCCCCGGCCTTGACCTGCTCGATCAAGGGTTCCGGCAGGCTGGCATTGCCCTTGCCGGTGAAGCCGATGTTCATCGGGAACGCGTCCGCCGCCTGGAGCATGCGCGCCATGTGCCAGGGCCCCGAGGTGCAGGTGGTGGCGTTGGTGCCGGTAGCCGGCCCGGTGCCGCCGCCGATCATGGTGGTGACGCCGCTCATCAGCGCCTCTTCGATCTGCTGCGGGCAGATGAAGTGGATATGGGTGTCGATGCCACCGGCGGTGAGGATCATGCCCTCGCCGGCGATGACTTCGGTGCTGGCGCCGACGGCGATGGTCACGTCGGGCTGGATGTCCGGGTTGCCGGCCTTGCCGATGGCGGCAATGCGTCCGTCCTTGAGGCCGACGTCGGCCTTGACGATGCCCCAGTGATCGATGATTAGCGCGTTGGTGATCAGGGTGTCGACCACCTCGGCCGCCAGCAGCTGACCCTGGCCCATGCCGTCACGGATCACCTTGCCGCCGCCGAACTTCACTTCTTCGCCGTAGGTGGTGAAGTCCTTCTCGACTTCGATCCACAGCTCGGTGTCGGCCAGGCGCACCTTGTCACCGACGGTGGGGCCGAACATGTCGGCGTAGGCTTGGCGGGAAATCTTCATTGCACCTTCCTAAGAATTGAGTCGAGCACCTGTAGCCGCTGCCGAAGGCTGCGCTAAGGGCCGAAGGACCTTCGTTCGTTTTGAAATGCTGGGGCCGCTGCGCAGCCATCGCAGCCTGCGGCAGCGGCTACCGGGATTGCATCAGTCCAGGTCGCCCATGACCCGTCCGGCAAACCCGAACACCCGGCGATGCCCGGCCAGGTCCACCAGTTCCACCTCGCGGGTCTGCCCCGGCTCGAAGCGCACGGCGGTGCCGGCCGGGATGTTCAGGCGCATGCCACGGCTGGCGGCGCGGTCGAAGGTCAGGGCGTCGTTGGTTTCGAAAAAGTGATAGTGCGAGCCCACCTGGATCGGCCGGTCGCCGCTGTTGGCGACGCTCAGGCTGAGGGTGCGGCGGCCGGCGTTGAGTTCGATGTCGCCGGGCTGAATCTGGTATTGGCCTGGAATCATACGGGTTGCCCCAGAGTCTTGAAGTAAATGGCGGTCGGGCTGTAGGTGCCGTCCGGGCTTTGGCAGTAGTTCGGCAGTTCGCCGACGCGGGTGTAGCCCTGGGCGCTGTAGAAGGCTTCGGCGTCCGAGCCGGCCTGGGTGTCCAGGTACAGCAGGCCGCGCTTGTGCTGGCGCGCCGCCTGTTCCACGGCGTGCATCAACTGCTGGCCCATGCCACGGCGGCGGGCGTCGTGGCGCACCTGGAGCTTCTGCACTTCGGCGCGATTGAGGCCGTTGGGCTTCTGGCACAGCGCCAGTTGCACGCTGGCCAGGACCCGCTCGTCCTGCACCACCACCCACAGCAACAGGCTGCCGTCGGCCACGCTGGCCTGGACGCTGCTGACGTAGGCGCGGGCCTGTTCCTCGTCGAGGTCGGCCATGAAACCGACCGAGGCGCCGTGGCCCACGGCGTCGAACAACAGATCAATCAACCCCTGGCGATAGTGGGCAAAGCTCTCCGCATGGACTCGACGCAGTTGGGCGGCGTTCATTGGGTATCACTCCTTGTGGATGGTGGGCGGTGGCGCCCCCGGATCGAGGGTCAGTTGCATGAACGTCAGGTCCAGCCAGCGCCCGAACTTGGTGCCCACTTGCGGCATCTGTCCGGTGGTGACGAAGCCGAGGCGTTCGTGCAGGCGGATCGAGGCGGCATTGCCGCTTTCGATGGCCGCGACCATCACGTGCTTGTCGCAGGTTTTGGCGCGTTCGATCAGCGCTTGCATCAGGCGCGGGCCGAGGCCGTTGCCGCGCTGGTCGTTGCGCACATAGACCGAGTGCTCGACGGTATGGCGGAAGCCGTCGAAGGGCCGCCAGTCGCCGAACGAGGCATAACCGAGCACGCTTTCGTCGGCGTCGACCGCCACCAGGATCGGATAACCCTGGGCCTGGCGGGCGCTGAACCAGGCCTGGCGATTGCCCAGGTCCACGGCCTGTTCGTTCCATATCGCCGTGGTGTTGAGTACGGCGTCGTTATAGATATCGCGGATCGCCGGCAGGTCGGCATGCACCGCATCGCGGATGGAATACGTCATGGGCGGCCTCAGGCGATCGGTTGGTGGACGGTGACCAGCTTGGTGCCGTCGGGGAAAGTCGCTTCCACCTGGATTTCCGGAATCATCTCCGGGATGCCTTCCATTACTTGTTCGCGGGTCAGCAGGGTGGTGCCGTAGTGCATCAGCTCGGCCACGGTCTGACCGTCGCGGGCGCCTTCGAGCAGCGCCGCGGAAATGTAGGCCATGGCTTCCGGGTAATTGAGCTTCACGCCACGGGCCAGGCGCCGTTCGGCCACCAGGCCGGCGGTGAAGATCAGCAGTTTGTCTTTTTCGCGTGGGGTCAGGTCCATCGTTCAAAATCCGTTGTTGAGCAGTTGAAAGAGGGCATGGCGCGATGCATCCGTAGCCGCTGCCGCAGGCTGCGATCGGCTCCGCAGGAGACGCACCCTGGTTGACGCGATCTGCCTGATACACCACGGCGTCTGGTTTGGCGCCCGCTACGCGGACGATCGCAGCCTGCGGCAGCGGCTACAGGAAAGTCGTGTCGCTGTGTCATGTGTTCCAGATCCTCGGCGGCAGCGCCTCGCGCCCCAACAGGGCCGGGCGCAACAGGCGCCACAGGTCGATCAGCCAGGCGCGGGCCAGCAGCGCTTCGCTGGCCAGGCAGCGGGCCACCAGCAGGCCGGGCAGTTGCGTCAGGTCGCCGCGCACGGCATGAGGCAGCGAACGGCAACGCTCCAGCAGCTGGCTGTCGATCTCGCCGGTGGCCAGCAGGGTGGCGAAGACCGGCTGGCCGTCCAGGCCGATCGGTGAGTCGAGCAAACCGTCGCCGCCGCCGATGCGCTGGCGTTCGTGCCAGAGCAATTGGCCGTCGCGGCGGATGTCCAGGTGCGACTGGAAATGCCCGAGGTCGAAACGTTCGTCGCTGGCCGGGCGGCCGAGCGCCACCACATCCCAATAGAACAGCCGGGCGTCGCCTTGCAGCTCGATACGGGTGCTCAGTTCGGCCTGGGCGGCGCTGAACACGATGGTTTCCTGGGGCAGCCATTCCAGGGTGGCGCCGGCGGCGACGTTCAATTCCAGGGTCTGATAGGCGGGCCCGTTGGCGCGATACCACTTGGCGGCGCCGGGACTGGTCAGCTGCGCCCAGGCATCGCGGTCGACGCTGGCGCGGATCTGCAGGCGGTCGCCGCCGGCAATCCCGCCGGGCGGATGCACGATGATGTGCTGGCAGACTTCGGGGCCCTCGGCGTACAGGTGCTTCTGCACCCGCAGCGGGCCCTTGTGCCGGCGCTGCACCGGGCGCGTGCTGTCGCCAAAGCGGGCGTAGCCGAGTTCCAGCTCGGCGTGCCAGCTGGGGGTGAACAGGGCGGTGTGGGCTGGCAGGTTCATGGTTTGTGCTTAGTGTCTGGACGTTACAGGCTAGATCGTAACTTAGATGGTAACCAGGCCGCGTACACCCTCGGCTTGCATATTTTCACCGCGGCCCTGCTGGACGATTTCGCCCCGGGACATCACCAGGTACTGGTCGGCCAGTTCGGCGGCGAAGTCGTAGAACTGTTCCACCAACAGGATCGCCATATCGCCGCGGGCCGCGAGTTTCTTGATCACCGCGCCGATTTCCTTGATCACCGACGGCTGGATGCCCTCGGTGGGTTCGTCGAGGATCAACAGCCGTGGCCGGCTGGCCAGGGCCCGGCCGATGGCCAGCTGCTGTTGCTGGCCGCCGGACAGGTCGCCGCCGCGCCGCTGTTTCATTTGCAGCAGCACCGGGAACAGCTCGTAGATGAAGGCCGGCACTTCCTTGGCCTCCTTCGCGCCAAAACGGGAAAGTCCCATCAACAGGTTTTCTTCCACGGTCAGGCGGCCGAAGATCTCCCGGCCCTGGGGCACGTAGGCGATGCCGGCATGCACCCGTTGATGGGGCTTGTAGGCGGTGATGGCCTGGCCTTCCCAGTTCACCGTGCCTTCCTTGGCCGGCAGCAGGCCCATCAGGCATTTGAGCAGGGTGGTCTTGCCCACCCCGTTGCGTCCGAGCAGGCAGGTGACTTCGCCGACCTTCGCCTCGAAGCTCAGGCCGCGCAGGATGTGGCTACCGCCGTAGTACTGGTGCAGCTTGTCGACTTGCAGCATGTCTGGTTCCTTGTGGCTTGCGCCGATCGCTGTAGCCGCTGCCGCAGGCTGCGATCGGCCTCGAAGAGGCCGTGCTCTTGGGGGCCTCGGAAGGCCCTGCGGGTCGGGCGCGACCCCGGCCTATCGCAGCCTGCGGCAGCGGCTACAGGATCATGTGGCGTTCGAGGGATCAGCGGCCGAGATAGACCTCGATCACCCGTTCGTTTTCCTGCACCTGCTCCAGCGACCCTTCGGCCAGCACGCTGCCCTGGTGCAGCACGGTGACGTGGTCGGCGATCGAGCCGACGAAGCCCATGTCGTGCTCCACCACCATCAGCGAATGCTTGCCCGCCAGGCGCTTGAACAGCTCGGCGGTGAACTCGGTCTCGGCATCGGTCATGCCCGCCACCGGCTCGTCGAGCAGCAGCAACTGCGGGTCCTGCATCAGCAGCATGCCGATTTCCAGGAACTGCTTCTGGCCGTGGGACAGCAGGCCGGCCTGGCGTTCCACCGAAGCGGTCAGGCGAATGGTTTCCAGCACTTCGTCGATGCGGTCTTTCTGCTCGCCGGAGAGTTTCGCCCGCAGGCTGGCCCACACCGACTTGTCGGTGTTCTGCGCCAGCTCCAGGTTTTCGAACACGCTCAGGGCTTCGAACACCGTGGGTTTCTGGAACTTGCGGCCGATGCCGGCCTGGGCGATCTGCACCTCGCTCATCTGCGTCAGGTCCAGGGTTTCGCCGAACCAGGCCTTGCCGTGGGTGGGCCGGGTCTTGCCGGTGATCACGTCCATCAGGGTGGTCTTGCCCGCGCCGTTGGGGCCGATGATACAGCGCAGCTCGCCGACGCCGATGTACAGGTTCAGGTCGTTGAGCGCCTTGAAGCCATCGAAGCTGACGCTGATGTCTTCCAGGGTCAGGATGGTGCCGTGGCGGGTGTTCAGGCCCTTGCCGGCAGCCTGGCCGAGGCCGATGGCGTCGCGGCTGCTGCCGGCGTCTTTGTTGGGCTCAAGGATAGGTTCGAGCATGAATTCGGCCGTCGCTGTGATTCTCATGATTCGCCCCTTTTCTTCAGCAAGCCGATGATGCCTTTGGGCAAATACAGGGTGACGATGATGAAGAGCGCCCCAAGGAAGAACAGCCAGTATTCCGGGAAGGCCACGGTGAACCAGCTCTTCATGCCGTTGACCACGCCGGCGCCGAGCAGTGGGCCGATCAGCGTGCCGCGACCGCCCAGGGCGACCCACACGGCGGCCTCGATGGAGTTGGTCGGCGACATTTCGCTGGGGTTGATGATGCCCACTTGCGGCACGTACAAGGCACCGGCCAGGCCGCAGAGCACCGCGCTCAGCACCCAGACGAACAGCTTGAAGCCGCGTGGGTCGTAGCCGCAGAACATCAGGCGGTTTTCCGCGTCCCGCAGCGCGGTCAGCACCCGGCCGAACTTGCTCCGGGCCAGGCGCCAGCCGATATACAGGCTGGCCACCAGCAACAGCACGGTGGCCAGGAACAGCACCGCGCGGGTCCCAGGCTCGGTGATGCCGAAGCCGAGGATGGTGCGGAAGTTGGTGAAGCCGTTGTTGCCGCCAAACCCGGTCTCGTTGCGAAAGAACAGGAGCATGCCGGCGAAGGTCAGGGCCTGGGTCATGATCGAGAAATACACGCCCTTGATCCGCGAGCGGAAGGCGAAGAAACCGAACACCAGCGCCAGCAAGCCCGGCGCCAGCACCACCAGGCACAGGGCCCAGAGGAAGCTGCCGGTGCCGCTCCAGTACCACGGCAGCTCGGTCCACGAAAGGAAGGTCATGAACGCCGGCAGGCTGTCCCCCGCAGCCTGGCGCATCAGGTACATGCCCATGGCGTAGCCGCCGAGGGCGAAGAACAGGCCATGGCCCAGGGACAGCAGCCCGGCATAACCCCAGACCAGGTCCAGGGCCAGGGCGACGATGGCGTAGCAGAGGATCTTGCCCACCAGGGTCAAGGTGTAGGCCGAGACGTGCAGCGGGTTGTCCGGCGCCAGCAGCGAGAGCAGCGGCAGGGCCAGCAGCACCGCCAGGATCAGTGCGCCGACGGCGACCGAGACCTTGGGCCCGGCCTTTTGTGTAGCGGTAACCAATAGAGGCTGATTCATCGGGGCGTGCTCGCGTCCAGGGGCGCACCGCGGTGCAGGCTGTCGGCGTGCCAGGCAAGGCGCGGGGCGCAGGTGATGGTTGCACCCTCGGCAAGACCCGCAACGCGGCATGGCGCGTCGCCAGTCGCACCCCGCAGGGCCGTTGCCTCGATGGCGGCGAGGCCTGTTTCGATAGGGCTGTTGGCAAACATATTCATCTTCCTTCTCGGTGCCGCCGCCAGCGAGGCAACGGCGCGGTCGTCAATGGGCGTGAGCATGCCCCGCTTAGTCGATCACCCGTCCTTTCAATGCGAAGAGGCCTTGCGGACGTTTCTGGATAAACAGAATGATCAGCGCGAGGATCAGGATCTTGCCGAGCACGGCGCCGATCTGTGGCTCCAGAATCTTGTTGGCTATCCCCAGGCCGAACGCGGCGAACACGCTACCGGCCAGTTGGCCGACGCCGCCGAGCACCACCACCAGGAACGAGTCGATGATGTAGCTCTGGCCCAGGTCCGGGCCGACGTTGCCGATCTGGCTCAGGGCCACGCCACCGAGGCCGGCGATGCCGGAACCGAGGCCGAAGGCGAGCATGTCCACCCGTCCTGTCGGTACGCCGCAGCAGGCGGCCATGTTGCGGTTCTGGGTGACCGCGCGCACGTTCAGGCCCAGGCGGGTCTTGTTCAGCAGCAGCCAGGTCAGCACCACCACAAACAGTGCGAAGGCGATGATCACGATGCGGTTGTAGGGCAGCACCAGGTTGGGCAGCACCTGGATCCCGCCCGACAGCCAGGCCGGGTTCGACACCTCGACGTTCTGCGCGCCGAATACCAGGCGCACCAGCTGGATCAGCATCAGGCTGATGCCCCAGGTGGCGAGCAGGGTTTCCAGCGGCCGGCCGTAGAGATGGCGGATCACCGTGCGTTCCAGGGCCATGCCGATGCCGGCGGTGACGAAGAACGCCACCGGCAGGGCGATCAGCGGGTAGAACTCGATGGCCTGCGGGGCGTAGCGCTGGAACAGCAGCTGCACCATGTAGGTGGAGTAGGCGCCGAGCATCAGCATCTCGCCGTGGGCCATGTTGATCACCCCGAGCAGGCCGAAGGTGATCGCCAGGCCCAGGGCTGCCAGCAGCAGGATCGAGCCCAGGGACATGCCGCTGAAAGCCTGGCCGAGCACCTCGCCCACCAGCAGTTTGCGCTTGACCTGGGCAAGGCTGGTTTCGGCGGCGGTGCGCACCCCGGCATCGGCTTCCACGCCGGGTTCGAGCAGGCCTTCGAGGCGGGTGCGGGCCAGCGGGTCGCCGGTTTCACCCAGCAGGCGCACCGCGGCCAGGCGCACGGCCGGGTCGCTGTCCACCAGTTGCAGGTTGGCCAGGGCCAGGCTCAGGGCGTCGTGCACGGCCTGGTCCTGTTCGGCGGCCAGGCTGGCATCGAGGAATTTCAGCTGCGCCGGCTTGGCGCTTTTCTGCAACTGCTGCGCGGCGGCCAGACGGATCTTTGCGTCGGCGGCGAGCAGTTGATGGCTGGCCATGGCGGTGTCGATCAGACCCCGCAGGCGATTGTTCAGGCGCAAGGTCTTGGCTTGCCCATCGACGGTCAGCTGGCCTTGCTGCAAGGCGCCGAGCAGTTCGAGGCGCGCCGGGTCGGGCTGCGCGGCCCAGCTTTCCAGCAGTCTGGCCTGTTGCGTGGCGTTGGCCGCGACGAAGTCTTCGGCGTCGCCGGCCCTGGCGGCCAATGGCAGCAACAGCAGGCAGGCGAGGATGAAACGGTAGAGGGCAGTGGGCATATCAATGGCCTTGCGCGGAGCGTGGGTCTGTCGCCGCTGCCGCAGGCTGCGATCGGCCTCGCAGAGGACGTGCTCTTGAGGGCCTCAAGGTCCTGCGGACCTGTCGCAGCCTGCGGCAGCGGCTACAGAGGTTGTGCCGGACGCGGGAGCGGCGGCCGGCATCCATCCGTTGCTTAGTTGCTCTTCACCGCGTAGTCCGGCTTCTTGTCGTTGCCCGGGATGAACGGGCTCCACGGCTGGGCGCGGATCGGGCCTTCGGTCTGCCAGACCACGTTGAACTGACCGTCCGGCTGGATCTCGCCGATCATCACCGGCTTGTGCAGGTGGTGGTTGGTCTTGTCCATGGTCAGGGTGTAGCCCGACGGCGCGGCGAAGGTCTGGCCGGCCAGGGCTTCGCGGACCTTGTCGACGTCGGTGGACTTGGCTTTCTCCACCGCCTGGGCCCACATGTGGATGCCGACGTAGGTGGCTTCCATCGGGTCGTTGGTCACGGCTTTATCCGCGCCCGGCAGCTTCTTGGCCTTGGCGTAGGCTTTCCAGTCGGCGACGAACTTCTGGTTCACCGGGTTCTCCACGGACTCGAAGTAGTTCCAGGCCGCGAGGTTGCCCACCAGTGGCTTGGTGTCGATGCCGCGCAGTTCTTCCTCGCCCACGGAGAAGGCCACCACCGGTACGTCGGTGGCTTTCAGGCCCTGGTTGGCCAGCTCTTTGTAGAACGGTACGTTGGAGTCGCCGTTGACCGTGGAGATGACCGCGGTCTTGCCGCCGGCGGAGAACTTCTTGATGTTGGCGACGATGGTCTGGTAGTCGCTGTGGCCGAACGGGGTGTAGACCTCTTCGATGTCCTTGTCGGCCACGCCCTTGGAATGCAGGAACGAGCGCAGGATCTTGTTGGTGGTGCGCGGGTAGACATAGTCGGTGCCGAGCAGGAAGAAGCGCTTGGCGCTGCCGCCGTCTTCGCTCATCAGGTATTCCACCGCTGGGATCGCCTGCTGGTTAGGCGCCGCGCCGGTGTAGAACACGTTCGGCGACATCTCTTCGCCTTCGTATTGCACCGGGTAGAACAGCAGGCCGTTGAGTTCCTCGAACACCGGCAGCACCGACTTGCGCGACACCGAGGTCCAGCAGCCGAACACCACGGCGACCTTGTCCTGGGTCAGCAGCTGGCGGCCTTTCTCGGCGAACAGCGGCCAGTTCGACGCCGGGTCGACCACCACCGCCTCGAGCTTTTTACCGTTGACGCCGCCCTTGGCGTTGATCTCGTCAATGGTCATCAGCGCCATGTCCTTGAGCGAGGTTTCGGAGATCGCCATGGTCCCCGACAGCGAATGCAGGATGCCGACCTTGATGGTCTCGGCGGCCTGGACGGTCCAGGTCATGCCCATCGCGGCAATGCTTGCCGTGAGTGTGAAAGCCTTGATCAAGCTGCGACGCTTCATTGTGCGATCTCCATGAACTTATGAGTTTTCTTGGTTGGCAGATGCGGACTACTGAAGGGCTGTTTTGCAAGGGGTGTGCCTAGTCGGCACAGGGCATGAAAACGTCGCTTTTACGGAGCAGGGGAGAGGGCTGGCGCACCAATGCGGGGCCATCAGGCGTCTTTGGTGCGCACGAATGCGCCGCGCTGGTGCCCGTGATGACCTGTAGCCGCTGCCGCAGGCTGCGATCGCGACCGAAGGGCGCGCACGGCTTCAAGATCGCCAAAGGCCTTCGGCCTTATCGCAGCCTGCGGCAGCGGCTACAGGGCTGCGTCGGACATTGTTCTTCTGTAGGACGCCTTTCAGCGGCGGCGCATCAGGCCGATAAAGAACAACCCGCCAATGGCTGCCGTGGCCACGCCTATGGGCAGGTCTTCGGGGGCGATCAGGGTGCGGGCGGCGACGTCGACCCAGACCAGGAACACGCTGCCCAGCAGCACGCACACCGGCAACAGCCGCCGATGCTCGGCACCCACAAGGCGCCGGGCGATATGCGGCACCATCAGCCCGACGAAACCGATGGAGCCGCTGATGGACACCAGCACCCCGGTCATCAGCGAGGCGATCAGGAACACCCGCAGCCGCACGTTGCGGGCATTCAGGCCGAGGGTCACCGCGGTCTGCTCGCCCGCCATCAGCGCGTTCAACGGCCGCGCCATGCCCAGCAGCAGGACCAGCCCGAGCAGCACGCTGGCCGCCGGCACCGCGAGCAGTTCCCAGCGCGCCAGGCCCAGCCCGCCGAGCATCCAGAACATCACCGCCGAGCTGGCGCGGTGGTCGCCCATGAACAGCAGCAGGTTGGCCACCGCCATCATCACGAAGGACACCGCCACTCCGCACAGCAGCAGGCGGTCACTGTCGAGCCGGCCGTGGCGCGCGGCGATGCCGAGCACCAGCAGCATGCTCGCCAACGCGCCGATAAAGGCGGCGATGGGCAGGGTCAGCAGGCCGACGATTTCACCCACATGCAGCACCACGATCACCGCGCCCAGGGTGGCGCCGGAGGTCACGCCGAGCAGGTGCGGGTCGGCCAGCGGATTGCGTGTCACTGCTTGCAGCACCGCGCCGATCAAGGCCAGCCCGGCGCCGACCAGGGCCCCGAGCAACATGCGCGGCACGCGGATCAGCCAGACGATATGTTCCTGCCCGGCGCTCCAGTCCGCCTCGCCCAGGCCGAGGCTCTTGTGCAGCAGGATGCGCCAGACCACATCCACCGGCACCCGCGCCGAGCCGAAGCCCAGGGACAGCACGCAGGACGCCAGCAGCAACGCGCCGAGGGCAGTCAGCAACAAGGCATAACGACGATCGATCATGCGCCGTGGAAACCCTTGGCCAGGGTTTGCACCGCTTCGACGTTATCGATGCCCGGCGTGGCCTGCACGTAGGGGATCACGATGAAGCGCTGGTTGCGGATCGCATCCACCGATTGCAGGGCCTTGTTGTTGAGCAGGAACTGCTGTTTCTGTTCGGCAGTGACTTCGCTGTAGTCGACGATCACGATCACCTGCGGGTTGCGTTCGACCACGGTTTCCCAGTTGACCCGGGTCCAGCTGGCCTCGACGTCGTCGAGGATGTTGCGCCCGCCGGCGGCGTCGATCAGCGCCTGGGGCATGCCCAGGCGGCCGGAGGTCATGGCGCGGTCTTCGCCGCTGTCGTAGAGGAACACCCGCGGTTTTTCCGTGGGCAGGTCCTGTTGGATCGCGTCGACCTGTTGCTGCATCTCGGCGATCAACTGGTTGGCACGGTCCTGCACATCGAAGATCCGTCCCAGGTTGCGCAGGTCGTTGTAGGTGTCGTCGAGGCTGGCGGCCGGGCGCTTCATCACGAAGGCGCAGGACTCGGTCAGCTCCAGCACATTGATGCCCAGCGGCATCAGGGTCTGTGGGGTCAGGTCGCCGCCGACGCGCATGCCGTAGTCCCAGCCGGCGAAGAAGAAATCGACATTGGCGTCGAGCAGGGTTTCCACCGACGGGTACTTGGCCGCCAGCTCCGGCAGGCCGTCGAGGATGGCCTGCATCTCGGGCGTTACCGCCTTCCAGCCGCTGATGCCGCTGTATCCGACCATGCGCGACTTGAGGCCCAGGGCGAGCATCATCTGGGTCATGTTGATGTCGTGGCTCAGGGCGTGCTTGGGTGCTTCCTTGAAGGTCACCTCGCGGTTGCAACTGTGGACGGTCAGCGGGTAACGGGTGGCTTCGGCGCAGGCCTGGCCGGCGAGCAGCGACAGGGCCAGGCCGGCAGGGATCAGGCAGTTGAGAGAGACGCGCGGGGTCATGGTTGGGTTATCCAGGTGATTCGTGGGTAGCCGGACAGCGGGTGTCGGTCGACCAGGGCGTCGACGCCGAACACCTCGCGCAGCAGCGTGACCGTCAGCACTTGCTCGGGCGTGCCGCTGGCGACGATGCGTCCGTGATCGATCACGTACAGGCGATCGCAGAAGGCGGCGGCCAGGTTCAGGTCGTGGATGCTGGCGAGGGTGCCGATGCCCAGGCGCTTGACCCGTTGCAGCAGCTCCAGCTGGTAGCGCGGGTCGAGGTGGTTGGTCGGTTCGTCGAGGATCAGCAGTTGCGGTTGCTGGGCCAGGGCGCGGGCCAGGATCACCCGCTGCTTTTCCCCGCCGGACAAGGTGGCGAAGGCATGCGCCTCGAAACCCAGCAGGCCCACCGACTCCAGCGCCTGGCGGGCGATGGTGCGGTCTGCGGTGCTGTCGCCGTCGAACAGGCCCTTGTGCGGGGTGCGGCCCATGGCGACCACTTCTGCGACGGTCAGGCCGAAGGCCTCGGGGAACTCCTGCAACACCACGGCGATGCGTTGCGCGCACCAGCGCGGCGTCTGCTTCCAGACGTTGTAGTGATCGAGCCGGACTTCGCCCTGGTCCGGCCGGCTGAAGCGATAGCTGCAGCGCAGCAGGCTGGTCTTGCCGCTGCCGTTGGGCCCGATCAGCCCGACGAACTCCCCCGGCGCCACGCGCAGGCTGGCCTCACGCAGCTGGAACTGGTGATGACAGTGGCCCTGGCCCAGGGGTGTCCAGGCCAGGTTGGTGAGGTTCAGCGAGGTCATGCGGTGTCCGTGTGATGCCCTGTAGCCGCTGCCGAAGGCTGCGATAAGGCCGAAGGCCTTCGGCGATCTTGAGGCCTTGCGCGCCCTTCGGTCGCGATCGCAGCCTTCGGCGGCTACAGGTATTGGTTAAAAGGCGTAATCGGCGGTCACGAAAAACGACCGTGGTTCGCCGAGGATCCATTGCTGGCCCTCATTGTATTGGCTTTGCGCGTACTGCCGGTCGAACAGATTGTTCAGCTGCAAACCGAAGGTGGTGTCGCGCAGGGCTTTCCACGACAACACCGCGTCGACCACGGTGTAGCTGGGCAGCTCGTTGCGGTTGGCCAGGTCGGCGTAGCGCGCATCGACATAACGCACCCCGGCGCCGGCCCGCAGGTTATCGGTCACCGCCTTGTTCAGCCACAGGTTGGCGGTGCGCCGGGGCACGTCCACCGGGCGATTGCCGCTGCGCGAGACGAACTGGTTGCCGACCTGCTCTTGGAAGTCGTCGTACCGGGCCTTGACGATGGCGGCATTGGCTTGCAGTTGCCAGGCGTGGGGCAGTTGCAGGTCGAGGCTGGCCTCCAGGCCGCGGGACGACTGCTGGCCGACCTGCTGCTTGAGCGTCGGGTTGCCCGGGTCGTCGGTCAGCAGCTTCTTCTTGACGATGTGATAGGCCGCCAGTGTCCACTCGCCGCGCTGGTCCCAGAACATCTGCTTGAGGCCGATCTCGCTCTGCCGGGCGCGGGCCAGGTCGTATTGCTGCTGGCTCGGGCTCAGGGAAATCAGGCCGCCGACGCCGTCGGTGCTGGTGGCGTACTGGCCGTAGAACGAGGTGTCCGGCGTCAGCGCGAACACCAGCCCGGCCTTCCAGTTGTTGCCGGTCAGGGTCTTGTCGCTCTGGCTGCCGTCCACCAGGTTGTCGCGATCCACCTGCACGTAGTCGCGGCGCACGCCGGTCACCAGCGACCAGCGCTCGCTCAACTGGGTACGGTTTTCGGCGAAGGCCGACATCTGTTTGGTGGTGCTCTGGAACTGTGGGCGATAGGCCGAGGCGCTGTCGAAGCGGCCCTTGTCCGGGTGTTGCAGATCCAGCGGCTGGCCATCCGGCAGCACATCCTTGAACGGCGAGTTGCTGTTGAGCTGGAAGCGGATGCGGTTGTAATCGACCCCGGCCAGGGTCTGGCTGTCGAGGCCGAACAGGCCGTGCTTGAAGGTGAAGGTCTGGCGATCGCCGACCTGCTCCTGCTGGTGCTTGATGGCGAAGTTGCCGCTGCGCAGAAGCTGCTGGCTGGCGGTGTCCCAGTTGTAGTTTTCGGCGTTCTGCCAGCGCCGTTGGGCCTTGAGGTAATACAGCTCGTTGCTGGCGCTGAGGGTGTCGGAGAGCTGCCACTCGCTGGTCAGGCGCGTCCACTGATCGTTGTAGTGCTGCTTGTCGTTGCCGATGTTGTAGTTCTTGTCCCGCAGGCCCTCATGGAAGCGGCCATTGACCAGCGGGGTGCCGAAATCATTCATCGGCTGCTGGTCGCCGTAGTCGTGGGCGAGGGTGAACGCCAGGTCGTCCGTGGCCTGCCAGCGCAGCGCCGCACTGATGAAGTCGTTGGCGCTGTCGCCGCGATCGATCCAGCCATTGCTGCGCAGGCGGTTGAGGTTCAGGCGATAGCTCAGGGTGTCGCTCAGCGAGCCGCCGCTGTCGAGGGCCTGCTGCTGGCTGTCGTAGGAACCGTAGCCGAGGCGCAGGTGGTTTTCGATCTCGCCGGTGAAGGGTTTCTTCGGGATCACATTGACCACCGCGCCGGTGGCGCCTTCGCCATACAGCACCGAGGCCGGGCCGCGCAGCACATCCACCCGTTCCACCGACCAGGTGTCCACCGGGAAAGTCACGGTGCCCATGCCGCTGTACAGGCGATTGCCGTCATACAACTGCATCACCGAACCCTGGCCGGTAAAGCCGCGCGCCGACAGCGAAGTGCCGCCGTCGCCGGGCGTGCCGGTACGGCTGATCCCGGTGCCGCGCGACACCGCGTCCTGCACGCTGCGGTCGCCACGCTGACGAATGCGCTCGCCGCTCAGGCTCTCGGTGCTGGCCGGGGTTTGCAGGGCGCTCAGGCCCAGGCGCGAACCGGCGGTGGTCGGGGTTTGCAGGCTGATGTCCTGCGTATCGATGGCGGGCGCGCTGATGGTGCCGGTGGGCAGTATCAGGGGGGCGTCGTCGGCCTGGGCGGAGTGATTCAGGGCCAGCAGGCAGAGGCTGGACGCCAGGAGCTTAGTTGTCGGGCGGTTCATCGGGGCGGCTGAGTCGCTTCTTCGAGAGGGTTACCCGCAGCATGGGTGGCTGCGGGTAGGGATCTTACACTTTAATGTTACAAAGTAACATTATGTGTGTCGGAAATTGAACCGACAGCAGTCTACAGATCCCTCTAAACCGCGCATCTCGCCTGATTCATGATGAAGATGAGGCCGATTCAGTCGAGCGGTTCCAGCGCGACAACAGCACGCGATCCAGCAGCCACACGGCCACCAGCGAGGCCCCGACCAGGGGAAAGGCCACGGCCAGCGCGAGCATGATCGCCATCGCGGTTTTCCATTTCGGCAGGTCATGGCGCAGCGGCGGTACACCGAGGCGCCCCTGGGGACGACGCTTCCACCAGATCACCAGGCCGCTGACAGCGCTCAGCAGAATCATCAGGCAGATCAGCAGCACCACGATCTGGTTGAACGGGCCGAACATCTTGCCTTCGTGCAGCATCACCCCGACTTCGGTGGCGCGGGCGACGTTGCTGTACTGCTGCCAGCGCACATCGGCCAGGACCTTGCCGGTGTATTGGTCGACATGCAGGGTGGCGTCGTTGCGCGGGTCGTCGGCGAACACGGCGATGGTGAACACGCCGCTGGCGCTGGTCGGCAAGGTGATGCTGTAACCGGCTTCGACCTGGCGCTGGGTGGCGATGTCCTGCACCTGCTGCAGGCTGACTGCGGGCGCCGCCGGACCTTCGTGCTCGGCGCCATGGGCCATGTGTTCGGCATGGTCGCCGGACATCGGCAGCGGTGTGTTCTCCATGGCCCAGGGCACGGTCTGGCGGCTGGCGGTGTTGAGCTCGCCGGCCTGCTGGTCGGACTTGGGCACGTCGTTCCACATCGCCGCCGGGAAGCGATTCCACAGCTCGGCGTATTGCTTGCCCCAGAAGCCGGTCCAGGTCATGCCGCTGAGCAGCATCACCAGCAGGAACGCCGCGCCCCAGAAGCCGACCACGGCGTGCAGGTCGCGCCACAGCACACGGCCGCGGCTGCTGAACCGCGGCCACAACACCCCGGCCGAAGACTTGCCGCGCGGCCACCACAGGTACAGCCCGGACACCACCAGGACGATGCCCCAGCCCGCCGCCAGCTCCACCAGCCGGTCGCCGAGTGGGCCGATCATCAGCTCGCCATGAATGGCCCGGGCGATGGCTTGCAGATTGTTCTTGGCGTCTTGCTCGCCAAGGATAGTGCCGTGGTAAGGGTCGACGAACACATTGAGTTCGCCACCTTCCTTCTGCACCACGAACTGCGCACTGCGCCCGGCTTCGAGCGGCGGCAGGTACTGTTTGACATGGCCTTGGGGATACGCGGCCCGGACCCGCTGGAGCTGCTCATCGGCGCTGAGCATGTGGTGCCCCGCCGGCACCTGCAGCAGGTGGCCGTACATCAGCGGGTCGAGCTGGGGTTTGAACAGGTAGATGATCCCGGTCAGGGACAGCATCACCATGAAAGGGGCCACGAACAGCCCGGCGTAGAAATGCCAGCGCCAGGCCAGGTTGTAGAAAGACACTTTCGGTTGGCTCATCAGGGAACGCTCCGCATGGGCAATTATTCTCTGTAGCCGCTGCCCATAGGCTGCGATCGGCCGGAACGGCCGCAACGTACTCAATAGCGCTGAAGGCCTTCGGCCTTATCGCAGCCCTTGGGCAGCGGTTCCATTTGTTGTTGTGTTTAGAAGCTCAGATCCACCTTGGTCCAGAGCGTGCGCCCCGGTTCGTTGATGGCTTGCGGGTCATTGGCCGGGTAGCCGAACCCGGCGTTGCCGGCCAGGTTCAGGTGCTCGGCGTAGGCCTTGCCGAACAGGTTGTCGACGCCGGTGCTGACCTTCAGGTTCTTGTTGATCCGGTAGGCGCCGTTGAGCGAGAACACGCCGAAGCCGCCGCTCTTGCCGAAGTCCTTGCCGACCACGTTGCCCTTGTTTTCATCGATGCGGTTCTGCGCCGCCACCACCCGCCACAGGGCACCTGCGCTCCAGTTGTCCGCGCTGTAGGTCAGGCCGAAACGCGCGTCCAGCGGCGGCATCTGCGGTAGCGGCGAGCCGTCGCTGCTGTTCTTGCCCCAGGCGTAGGCGAGGGTGGCATCGGCCTTCCAGTTGTCGGTCAGCTTGTAGGCCGCGCCGAGCTCGCCGCCCATGATGCGGGCGTCGATGTTCTCGGCTTGCGAGGTCATGCCCATCATCCCGGGGCGGTAGTTGAACAGGATGTAGTCGCGTACCTGGCCGATGTAGCCCGAGGCCCAGGCTTCCAGTTCCGCGGTCTTGTATTGCAGGCCGAAGTCGAGCTGGGTGGTCTTTTCCGGCTTGATCGAATCGAAGGCGTTGACCGATCCGGACGGGCCCATTTTCGGCGAGAACAGCTCCCAGTAATCCGGGAAGCGTTGCGCGTGGCCGAGGCCGGCATAGACCGTGGTCGGGCTGTCGGCCAGGTCATGCTCGTAGCGGATGAAACCGCTGGGCAGGGTGTCGGCGCGGGTATTGCCGGCGGTCGGATTGGGCCGGGTCATCATTCCGGAACCGATGCTCTGGCGGTAGTCCTTGGCCGAGGCGCGGTCCACTCGGGCGCCGCTGATCAGCCGGTCGCGGTCGGCGGCGTACCAGGTCAGTTCGCCGAATGCGCCGTAATTATGGAAGTCGGCGTCCTTGGTGCGTGGTTGGTCCTTATAGGTGTCGATCCCCATGCCTTTGCGCTGACGGTGCTCGTTGGTCTGCGCATCGATACCGCTGATCAACTGCACATCGGCCCAGCGCCAGGTGGCCTTGATCCGCGCGCCGAGGGTGCGGCGGTCGACGTTGCTGGCCATGGGGCCGGCCATCATCCCGGTGCCGGACGGCGTGCGCAGGCTGTAGTTGTCCATCACGTGGTCGGCGTAGTTGTAGTAGACCTGCGCCTCGACCTTATCCAGCACCTCGCCGATATTGGAGCGCTCGAAACGCAGGCCCAGGCTTTCCCGCTTGAACTGCGAACCGTCCATGCCGCGCCCGGCGTAACGCGCTTCGCCGTCGCCCTTGCCGGCGGTGAGCTCCAGCAGGGTGTCGGCGTCCGGGGTCCAGCCCACGGCCACGTCACCGTTCCACTTGTCGTAGCGCGACGGCACGGTGTCGTTGTTGCCGTCCTTGTAGTCGTCGGAATGGGCCTGGTTGCCGATCACCCGCACGTAACCCAGCGGTCCGCCGGCGGCGGCATCCACCACTTTGTCGAAGCGGCCGTTGGAACCGGCCAGGACGCTGGCGTTGACCCGGGTACCCAGCTCGCCGAAGTTTTCCGGCTCGCGATCGAAGAGGATGGTCCCGGCCGAAGCGCCCGGCCCCCAGAGCACGGTTTGCGGGCCTTTGATCACCGTCAGCTTGTCGTAGGTTTCCGGCGAGATATAGGAGGTCGGCGCGTCCATGCGGCCGGGGCAGGCGCCGAGCATCATGCCGCCGTTGGTGAGGATGTTCAGGCGCGAGCCGAACATGCCGCGCAGCACCGGGTCGCCGTTGGTGCCGCCGTTGCGCACCAGGGCGAAGCCGGGAATGGTCTTCAGGTAGTCGCCGCCATCGCTGGCCGGGACTGGCTGGCGCGGATCCTTGGGGTTGGTGACCACGGTCAGCGGTGAGCTGGGGGCGATGGCGGTGATCACCGTCGGGCTCAGTTCTTCGCCGTGCTGGCTGTGATCCACCGGTTGTTCGGCCGCCAGGGCCAGCGGCGTGAGCAGGGCACCGCAGAGCAGGGCGATGGCGTGGTTGAAACGTACGCGAGGTTGGTTCAGGGCAAAGGTAGCGGGGGCCTGGGCGGAGCACAGGCGAGTGTCAGCAGAAAACCTGGACATAAAGGTTCCATCAATCATTTCGTAAACAACACGGCCAGCAGCCTGCGGCTGTCTTTTCTACAGTCGGCCGGGTGAAGTGCGGTTGAGAGGTTTACGCAATGACTGGCGGGGCGCGGGTCCGGGCGCCGGGGAACACCGTCTGCCGGGCATGGCCCAGGCGCGGCGAGGGGGTGAGGAAGTGGCTGGACGGCGAATTGTCGAGCGCCGTGAACGACAGGCTGCCAGGCAGTGCCGGGCAGTTGAACAGCAGGCTGCAGTAACCGCATTTTTCCCAGAGCGCATGGTGTTCGCCCTGGACCTTGCCGTGCTCCGTGCCGTGAGGGTTTTCACCGTGGCAGCCGGGCTCGCCCATGTCCATCGACATGGACAGGTTCATCGGCATGGCCTGATCCATCGGCATCGACTGGGAAATCAGCGGACCGATAAAGATCATCAGCATGGCGAACAGGCTGATCCAGCTGCCGCGCCGTACTTTCACGGGCGTGCGCACGGATCGCCGGGTGCCGGGCGAGCGCAAGGCGTTCACGGTAACGATGGCCGGGGCTTATTGGGCGTGCATGTGTTCCTGGCTGCCCGCGGGCGCCTGCTTCTGCACCGCCACTTCGACCGTGACGTCGCCGGATTTCTCGAAGTGCAGGGTCAGCGGGAAGCGCTTGCCGTCGCTGAGCAGGCTGCGGTCTTTGAGCTCCAGCAGCATCACGTGATAGGCCATGGGGGCGAAGGTGACGGTCGCGCCCGGGGCAATCGCCACGTTGGGCACCTGCTGCATTTTCATCAGGTCGCCCTGCTGCACGTGTTCATGCAGCTCGGCCTTGCCCGAGATCGGCGAGTCGACGCCGAGCAGGCGGTCGGCATTCTTGCCGGTGTTGTGAATGACGAAATAGGCCGCCACCGTCGGTGCGTTGGGCGGCAGCTCCTGCGACCAGGGGTGGGCAATCTGCAACTCGCCAGCCTGGTATTCATGGGCGGCGGCAAAACCAGCGGGCAACAGCAGGGCGGCCAGCAGCAAGGCTTGCAAGGCCTGTACGGATTTCAACATGGCAGTTCTCCAGAACGATTCGACACGCAGATCAATTGCGAGGTGGAATCAGACCAGAGGTGAAGCGCGGGGATTGAGGCTCGGCCATTGCTGGCGTGGCGTGGGCATGACCAGCGCGGGTGGCGCGACGCTGCGGTTGGACTCGAAACGGGCGAAATACAACTGCGGCGCATGGCCTGGCAGGGCGACCAGGGGCGCCGAGCCGGAACAGCACCAGCAGTGCTGCATGGTGGAATGATCGTCGTTCTGCGGGGCTTGCTGTTCCAGCTTGCCCAGGGAGATCGCCACCAGCTTGGTGCCGCTGGAGGAACAGAAACTGCCCCACAACAGTTGCTCGGCAGGTGCTCGATCGCTCTGCTGCATGGCTCCCGAAAGCGGCATGGCAAGCATGTTGAACAGCACTGCGAAGCAGGCGATCCAGGCAAATGCGAGCCGTTGTCGGGACATGGTGACGATCCGTCAGGTTGAGCGAACAGGGGGGTATTTAGCCTGATCGCTGTGGATAAGTAAAAAGGCGCCGTGCGGTGTGGTGTCGCAGAGCCACCTGGATTGGCCGTTCCTCAGTGAGCCGGTACCGCGCGGACCTCGATGGCCACGCCGAGCTTGGCGCGGATGGCGGCGAAGATCGCGGCCAGGTTGTCCATGCTCGGGTTGCCGCTGGCGGACAGCATGCGATGCAGGCTCTTGCTGGGCTTGGCGGTCTCGCGGGCCAGGGCTTCGAAGCCGATGGTGGCGTTGACCAGGTCGCGCAGAATGATCCGCGACATCTCCGGTTCGCCGTTGAGAAACAGCGTAGCAGCCTCGTCCAGCAGCGCCTGGGAAAACGCCGGGTCGCGCTCGGCGCGTTCGGCAATGCTGTGCTTGAAGCTTCGAGTCAGTGCCATGGGTGTCACCTCGTTTTCAGTTCGGCCTTCTTGCGGTGATGGAATTCGGCGATCAGTTTCTTCGCCTGCCTGATGTCGGCTTGCTGGGTGGACTTGTCGCCACCGCCAAACAGGATCACCAGGTGCCGGCCTTCCTGGAGCAGGTAGATCCTGTAGCCGGGGCCCCAATCGATGCGGTATTCGCCAAGCCCGTCGAACCACTTGATGTTGGATGTGTTGCCCATTTCCAGGCGCAGCAGCGCGGTGGAAACCTTGACGGCTGCCTGGGTATCCAGCGTTTCGAACCAGCGACCGAAGGGGCTGCGCTGGTTCTCTTGCTGGTATTCCTCGACTGTAATCATCGTCGGCCTTAAAGGTAACAAATAAGTTACTATATGGATAGGCCTTTGATCGTGCCGCAAAGCCTGTCCGTGGCCAACGCCGCAAGTGTTTCCTCTGTCTTCAATACGCGAAGGTCCCGTGGCGCGGCGGCCAGGGCTGCGCCCTACCGTTCAGCGGGGGACTTGGTAACTCGATGTATCGGCCGGGTTTTGCGCGGCCAGGCGGTCAGCGCAGGGCCTGGAGCAACTCGTCCAGGTCATGGAATTCCCGATCGACGGCTGGCAACGACGGCCGTTGCAGGATCAGCACCGGCACCCCACGCTCGCGCGCCACTTCCAGCTTGGGTTCGGTGGCGCTGCTGCCGCTGTTCTTGCTGATCAGCACGTCGATACGGCGGCGTTCGAACAGCTCGCGTTCGCTGTCGATCAGGAAGGGGCCGCGTGCGCCTATCACTTCGCACCGGTCATTGCCGGGGTACGGGTCGAGGGCGCGCAGGGTCCAGAACTGTCCGGCGGGGATCTCATGCAGATGCTGCAAGGGCTCGCGGCCCAGGGTGAACAGCGGGCGCTTGAAGGGTTCGAGTGCCTGGACCAGTTGGGCCCAGTCGCGGACTTCGCGCCAGTCGTCGCCGGCCTGAGCCTGCCAGGCCGGTCGGCGCAGAGCCCAGCAGGGGATGTCACACAGCTGCGCGGCCGTGGCGGCATTCTGGCTGATCCTGGCGGCGTAGGGATGAGTGGCGTCCAGCAGCAGCTCGATGCCTTGCTCGCGGATGAACCGGGCCAGGCCCTCGGCGCCGCCGTAGCCGCCGACCCGCACCTGGCAGTCCAGGTCAGTGGGCACGCGCCCGATGCCCGCCAGGCTATAGATGTGCTCCGGCCCCAGGGTCCGGGCGATGGCCAGGGCTTCGGTCACGCCGCCCAGCAGCAGTACGCGCTTCATCGAAAAGCTCCGGCATGGCCGACGATGCCGCCCTGGCGATCGATGGCGAAGACTTCGACCTGGACCTGTGGCGGCACCACGCTGCGCGCGAAGTCCAGGGCGTGCTGGCACACCGCGTCGCCCAGGGCGATGCCGGCGGCGCTGGCCATGGCCAGCGCTTGCTGGCTGGTGTTGGCGCCGCGGATGGCGCTTTGCAGCACCGGGTCGGCGCCGACCGCCGCGGCCCATTCGGCCAGTTGCGGCAGGTCGATGCTGGAATGGCGGCTGTGCAGGTCCATGTGCCCGGCCGCGAGCTTGCTGATCTTGCCGAAACCGCCGCACAGGCTGAGTTTGTCCACCGGCACTTTGCGCAGGTGCTTGAGCACGGCGCCGACAAAGTCGCCCATTTCGATCAGGGCGATTTCCGGCAGGTCGTAGACGCGGCGCATGGTGTCTTCGCTGGCATTGCCGGTACAGGCGGCGATGTGCAGGTAGCCGTTGGTCTTGGCGACGTCGATGCCCTGGTGGATCGAGGCGATATAGGCCGCGCAGGAAAACGGCCGCACGATGCCGCTGGTGCCGAGGATCGACAGGCCGCCGAGAATGCCCAGGCGCGGGTTCATGGTTTTCAGCGCCAGGGCTTCGCCATCCTCGACGTTGACCGTGATCTCGAAGCCGCCCTGGTAACCCTGTTCCCGGGCCAGGGTTGCCAGGTGCTCGCTGATCATCCGGCGCGGCACAGGATTGATCGCCGGTTCGCCCACACCCAGCACCAGCCCCGGCCGGGTCACGGTGCCCACGCCTTGGCCGGCGATGAAACGAATGCCGCTGTCCGGGCTCAGGCGCACCTGGGAATAGAGCAGGGCGCCGTGGGTCACGTCGGGGTCGTCGCCGGCATCCTTGATCGTGCCGGCTTCGGCGCCGGTGTCGGTGAGGCGGCAGAATTCCAGGCGCATCTGCACCTGCTTGCCCTTGGGCAGGACGATCTCCACGGCGTCGCTGCTGGCGCCGCCGAGCAACAGGCGCGCCGCCGCCAGGCTGGTGGCGGTGGCGCAGCTGCCGGTGGTCAGGCCGCTGCGCAGCGGGGCGGGTTGTTCCGCCGTTTCTTCACGCATGCTTTATGGCCTTGTGTAGGAGCGAGCTTGCTCGCGATAGCGTTCGCCAGACGGACCGTGTGGTCTGGATCGCGAGCAAGCTCGCTCCTACAGGGGAGGGCAGGGTGCTCATAGCGGTTTGACGAGGTCGAGCAAGGTAATGGGCAGGGCCTGGCGCCAGGTGTCGAAGTCCCCCAGGGGCAGGGCCTGGGCAACATGGATGCGGGTCAGCTCGCCGCCATGCCGTTCGCGCCAGGCCATCAGGGTCGTTTCGCTTTGCAGGGTCACGGCATTGGCCACCAGCCGGCCACCGGGCTTGAGCCGGGCCCAGCAGGCGTCGAGCACGCCGGGGCGGGTCACGCCGCCGCCGATGAAGATCGCGTCCGGGGCTTCCAGGCCATCCAGCGCCTGGGGCGCGCTGCCGCGAACCAGTTGCAGGCCGGGCACGCCGAGGGCGTCGCGGTTGTGTTCGATCAGTTGCTGGCGGCCTGGGTCGGCTTCGATGGCCAGGGCCCGGCAGCTGGGGTGCGCGCGCATCCACTCGATGCCGATCGAGCCGCTGCCGGCGCCGACATCCCACAACAGTTCGCCGGGCACCGGGGCCAGGCGGGCCAGGGTAATGGCGCGGACGTCGCGCTTGGTCAGCTGGCCGTCATGCTGGAAGGCCGAGTCGGGCAAGCCGGCCAGGCGCGACAGGCGCGGAGTATCGGGTTCGGCCAGGCATTCGATGGCCACCAGGTTGAGGTCGGCGATGGCCGGGTCGCTCCAGTCGTTGGCGGTGCCTTCGGTGCGTCGCTCGGCCTCGCCGCCCAGGTGCTCGAGCACGCTGAGCCGGCTCGGGCCGAAGCCGCGTTCGCGCAGCAGCGCGGCGATGGCCGAGGGGCTGAGGCCGTCATTGCTCAGGACCAGCAGGCGCACGCCGCTGAACAGCTGGGCGCTGAGGGCAGCCACGGGGCGGGCGACCACCGAGAGCGTCACCACCTCTTGCAGCGGCCAGCCCAGGCGCGCGGCCGCCAGTGAATAAGAGGAAGGCGAGGGCAGGACTTGCATTTCTTCCTGGGCCACCTGCCGCGCCAGGCTGGCGCCAACGCCGAACAGCATCGGGTCGCCGCTGGCCAGCACGCACACCGGCTCGCCGCGCTTGGCCAGCACCGGCTCCAGTGAGAAAGGGCTCGGCCACAGTTGCCGCTCGCCGCGAATGCACACCGGCAACAGGTCCAGTTGCCGCTGGCCGCCGACGATCCGTGAAGCTCCCATCAGGGCCCGTCGGGCGTTCTTGCCCAGGCCCTTGAAGCCGTCTTCACCGATTCCCACTACTGTCAGCCAGGGCGACATCGCTATTCCTCGAGGGTAAAACCTGTTCTTCCGACAGGCAGGCTTTTCATGCCTTCGGACAAAGCAGGCATAATACCGCGCCTTCGCCCGCGAAGCGCCTTTCCCACACAGCCGGTCACCCCCTTGAACGAACGTCCGATGTCCACCGCCTTACGCCCCTCGGCCTGTCCGGGGTTGCTGCGTATCGTCCCGGCACTGGACGGCGGTATCTGCCGGATCAAGCTGGCCGGCGGGGCGATCAGCGCCGCCCAGGCCCGCGCGGTGGCCGCTGCGGCCGAGCGTTATGCCGGCGGGGTGATCGAGGCGACCAACCGCGCCAACCTGCAGATTCGCGGGATCGGCGCTGAGCATCAGGCGCTGATCGCCGAGCTGCTGGCCGCCGGCCTGGGGCCGACCACCGCGGCCGGCGATGACGTGCGCAACCTGATGCTCAGCCCCACGGCCGGGATCGACCGCACGATGATCGTCGACACCCGTCCCCTGGCCGGGCAGATTCTCGCCACTGTGCAAAGCCATCCGCGCTTTCATGAGTTGTCGCCCAAGTTCGCCGTGCAACTCGACGGCGGCGAAGCCCTGGCCATGCTGGAACATCCCCATGACCTGTGGCTTTCGGCGTTCGAAGGCGCGGGCGAGCCCTGGCTGGCCTTTGGCCTGGCCGGCTGCCCTGGGGACCGACCCCTGGCCAGCGTGGCGCTGGAGGATGGGCTAGCCCTGGTGGTGACGGTGCTGGAGCTGTTCCTCGACCTGGCCCGCCCCGAACAGACCCGCATGCGCCAGCTGTTGGCGGAGCACTCGGCGGAGGAGCTGCTGGCGCAGGTGTCCGCGCGCTTGCCGGGGCCGGTGATCAGGGTGGGCGATTGGCAGCGCGAGCCCCCTTCCGAGCCGCTGCATATCGGCACTTATCCACAGCGGCAACCGGGCCAGGTCTATGTTGGTGCCGTCACGCCCCTGGGGCGGCTGGACCCGTCGATGCTGCGCGGCGCGGCGCAGCTGGCCGAGCAATGGGGCGATGGCAGCCTGAGGTTCACCCCCTGGCAGAGCCTGCTGCTACCGAACCTGCGGGCCGAAGACGCGGCTGAAGTCACGCGCCGCCTGCAACAGCTGGGGTTTCTCTGCTCGCCGCAGCAGCCCCTGGCCCACCTGATTGCCTGCACCGGTTCCAGCGGTTGCGGCAAGGCCCTGGCCGACACTAAGGGCGACGCGGTGAAACTGGCTGCCTTGCTCCAGCGCCACGGCCATCAGCTGGACGTGCACCTGTCCGGCTGCTCGCGTTCCTGCGCCGCCGCCCATGTGGCACCGGCTACCTTGCTGGCTGTCGCCCCCGGTCGTTACGACCTCTATTTTCGCGATGCCGCGCAGCCGGGTTTCGGCACGCTGCACGCACGTAACCTTTCCCTTGAAGCGGCCGGCGCATTGCTCGATGCCCGCCCACGGAGCAACACCCATGATTGATTACATCCGCGACGGTCAGGAGATCTATCGCAACTCCTTCGCGATCATTCGCGAGGAGGCCAGGCTCGATCGCATCCCCGCGGACCTGGAAAAGCTCGCGGTGCGGGTGATCCATGCCTGCGGCATGGTCGATGCCATCGACGGCCTGCAGTTCTCCGAAGGCGCGGGCCAGGCCGGGCGCGCTGCCCTGGCGGCCGGCGCGCCGATTCTCTGCGATGCGCGCATGGTGGCCGAAGGCATCACCCGCGCCCGTCTGCCAGCGAACAATCAGGTGATCTGCACCCTGCGCGACGAAAGCGTGCCGGAGCTGGCCCGCGAGCTGGGCAACACCCGCTCGGCGGTGGCCCTGGAACTGTGGCGGCCGTACCTGGAAGGCAGCGTGGTGGTGATCGGCAATGCCCCGACCGCGCTGTTCTACCTGCTGGAAATGCTCGACGCCGGCGCGCCGAAACCGGCGCTGATCCTCGGCTTCCCGGTAGGTTTCGTCGGCGCGGCCGAGTCCAAGGCGATGCTCGCCGCCGACAGCCGCGGCGTGCCTTTCGTGATCATGCAAGGTCGCCTGGGCGGCAGCGCCATGGCCGCCGCCGCCGTCAACGCCCTGGCCACGGAGATCGAATGATGCAGCAACCTGGACGTTTGATCGGCCTGGGCGTCGGCCCCGGTGATCCGGAACTGATTACCGTCAAGGCCCTGCGCCTGCTGCGCGAATCGCCGGTGGTGGCGTACTTCGTCGCCAAGGGTAAAAAGGGCAATGCCTTCGGCATCATCGAAGCGCACCTGCAAGGCGCGCAGACCCTGGTGCCGCTGGTCTACCCGGTGACCACCGAAGTGCTGCCGGCGCCGCTGTCCTACGAGCAAGTGATCAGCGACTTCTACGACAGCGCCGCCGAAGACTTGGCCAGGCACCTGGACGCCGGCCGTGATGTGGCGGTGATCTGTGAAGGCGACCCGTTCTTCTACGGTTCCTACATGTACCTGCACGACCGCCTGGCCGAGCGTTACCCGGCCGAAGTGGTGCCGGGGGTGTGCTCGATGCTCGGTGGCGCCTCGGTGCTGGGCGCGCCGCTGGTGTATCGCAACCAGAGCCTGTCGGTGCTCTCCGGCGTGTTGCCCCATGACGAACTCAAGCGCCGCCTGGCCGATGCCGACGCGGCGGTGGTGATGAAGCTGGGGCGCAACTTCCCCAAGGTGCGCCAGGTGCTCGAAGAGCTGGGCCTGGCCGAGCGCGCGCTGTACGTCGAGCGCGCGACCATGGCCAACCAGAAGATCGTGCCGCTGGATGAAGTGCAGCCGATGTCCTCGCCGTATTTCTCGTTGATCATCGTGCCCGGTGAAAGGTGGCAAGGTTGATGGCCCGTCCCGCACTGGCCATCGTCATCCTTGGCCAAGGCAGCCTGGCGACTGCGCGCAAACTTCAGCAGCTGTACCCGGACGCGCTGATCCACGGCCTGGCCGAACGGGTCGAGGGCGCCGACCGCCCGTACCAGGAGTTTGGCACGACCCTGCGCCAGCTGTATCAACAGGACACGCCGATCATCGCCCTGTGCGCCGCGGGCATCGTCATCCGCACCCTGGCGCCGCTGCTGCTGGAGAAGGGCGCGGAGCCGCCGGTGCTGGCCGTGGCCGAAGACGGCAGCGCCGTGGTGCCGTTGCTCGGTGGCCTGGGCGGAGTGAACGTCATGGCCCGGGAAATCGCCGCCGGGCTGGGTGTGGCGGCGGCCATCACCACCAGCGGCGAGCTGCGCTTCGGCACCTGCCTGCTCAACCCGCCCAGCGGCTATGCCCTGGGCGATCTGGAACTGGGCAAGCGTTTCGTCTCCGACCTGCTGGGCGGTGAAAGCGTGCGCATCGAAGGTGCCGCGCCCTGGCTGGCCGAGGCCCGGTTGCCGGAAGACCGGCACGCCCGGTTGACCATCCGCGTCGGCTCGGCCGAGCGCGAGCCCGCCGCCAACGAACTGCTGATCTACCCGCGCAGCGTGCTGATCGCCTGCAACGGCAAGATCGCGGGTGCCGATGCGCTGCGCGAGGCCTTGCACCAGAAGAGGATCGCCGTGCAATCCGTCGCCTGCCTGCTGGCCGCCGACTGCGACATGGCCAGCCCGGCCTTGCGCCAGGCCGCCGCCGACCTGGGCGTGCCCCTGCGTTTCGCCCCGGCGGCGGGCAGCGTCGCCGAGTTGGCGCAACAGGCCGTGCCACAACTGTTGCCCCCGCTCAGCGTGGGTGAAGACATCGCCATTGCCGTGGCCAGCCAGCCGCTGGACCCGCAGCAGATCGGCCGCCCCCGTGGCCGCCTGGCGGTGATCGGCCTGGGCCCTGGCGCCGCCGAACTGATGGTGCCGGCGGTGAAAGCCGAACTGGCGCGGGCCAACGATATCCTCGGCTACGAAACCTATGTGCGCATGGCCGGCCCATTCCGCGCCGACCAGGTCATGCACTGCACCGACAACCGCGAAGAAATGCAGCGTGCCCGTCACGCCTTCGAGCTCGCGGCCCAAGGCCGTTCGGTGGTGGTGGTGTCCTCCGGCGATCCGGGGGTCTTCGCCATGGCCGCGGCGGTGCTGGAAGCGCTGCACGAATCCAGCGAGCCGGGCTGGCATCAGGTCGAGCTGGAAATCCTTCCCGGGGTTTCCGCTTCCCTGGCCACCGCGGCCCAGGCTGGCGCGCCCCTGGGCCACGACTTCTGCGTGCTGTCCCTGTCGGACAACCTCAAGCCCTGGGCAATCATCGAGAAGCGCCTGGACCTGGCGTCCCAGGCCGACCTGGCGCTGGCGTTCTATAACCCGATCTCGCGTTCGCGTCCTTGGCAGCTGGGGCGCGCGCTGGAGATCGTGCGCCAGCACCGCACTGCGGACACGCCGGTGGTGCTGGGGCGGGATATCGGGCGTCCGGGGCAGACGTTGCGGGTTATCACCCTGGGCGAGCTGACACCGGAGCAGGTGGATATGCGCACCATGGTGTTGGTGGGGTCATCCACGACCTGTGTGTTTCCCAAGGCTGGAGGGGGGGAGTGGGTGTATACGCCGAGGTGGTACGGGCAGAAACCTTAGGTAACCTCGAACCGCTGTAGGGGCGAGGCTTGCCTGCGATTTAGGTGGTGGCCTCGCTGGGGGTGTTGGGCGGTGTACATATCCGTTTCTGCGGTAACGGCCACTTAGGGTTCCGCCCTTACGGCGGGTCACTTTTGGCAAACGCCCCAAAAGTAACCAAAAGGTCTCGCCCGGTATGACTCACCCACATAGGTAACAGAAAAGTTCAAGCACATAGGTAACAGTTTTTAACTGGCAGGGTCGATTCCGAGGAGCTGACCATGCCGTGGCGAGAGCTGAACCCTATGGACCTTAAAGTGATGTTCATTGCCGACTATCTGTCGAGACGCTTTAACTTCCGCGAACTGTGTGCGGCACACAGCATCAGTCGAAAAACGGGCTACAAATGGGTAGCCCGTTACAACGCAGAGGGTGTGCAGGGCTTGGATGAGCGCAGTCGCAGTCGGCATGCTCAGGCACA